>JAYUUW010000812.1:0-7022 GCA_043754665.1 Anaerolineales bacterium
CCGCGACCTGTACGGCGCACTGGCCGGGTCTGACCTGCTGCGCTACACCGCCCTGCTCATCAACCGGGTGCTCAACACCCTGGGCCTGCCCGACACCGACGGCTACGAGCTGTTCAAGAAGTTCCGCCAGAGCGTGCGCACGCGCTACATCCCGGTCATCTTCCTCACCCGCCGCAGCCGCAAGAGCGACCGGCTGGCCGGCTTGCAGCTCGGCGCGGATGACTTCATCACCAAGCCGTTCGACCTGGAAGAGCTGTACTTGCGGGTGCAAAACGCCGTCACCCGCGCCGAGCGCGAAAACCTGAGCAACCCGCACACCGGCCTGCCCACCGGCCAGATCGTGCGCGAGGCCGTGGCCGCCGCCGCCGAGCAGCCCGACCGGGCCGTGGTCGAGTTTCACCTGGCGCACACCAGCGAGTTCCGCGACCTGTACGGCGCGCTGGCCGGGTCCGACCTGCTGCGCTACACCGCCCTACTCATCAACCGCGTGCTCAACACGCTGGGCCTGCCGGATGACTTTCTGGGCCAATCGGGCGAGGAGCAGTTTGTCATCATCACTACGCCCGACCGGGCCGCCGCGCTGCGCCGCCACATCGAAGAGCGCTTCAACAACGACGCCGTGCAGCACTACGCCCTGGCCGAGCGCGTGGGCGACCAGGTGCAGGTGCGCGACGCCGCCGGCCAAGAACGCCTGCTGCCGCTCATGACCCTGCACGCCACCCCCGCCGCCGAGTGACCATGCTGCCGACTTTTCCGAACGAAGCCGCCCTGCGCGCCGACATCGTGCGCATCGGCCAACTGCTGCACACCCGCGACCTGGTCGATGGCTCGGCCGGCAACATCTCCGCCCGCCTGAGCCCCGACCGCATTCTCTGCACCCCCTCCGGGCTGGCCAAGGGCTTTCTAGAGCTCGATGACCTGATCATCATTGATATGGACGGGCGCTTAGTCTCTGGGCTGCCCGGCCGCAAACCGACCTCTGAGTTGTCGATGCACCTGGAGGCCTACCGCCGCCGGCCGGATGTGAACGGCGTCGTTCATGCCCACCCGATCACGGCGGTGGCCCTGAGCATCGCCGGCGTGTCGCTGGCTGAGTGCGTCATCCCGGAGGCGATTGTGTTTCTGGGCCTGGTGCCCACCACGCCCTATGCCACGCCGTCGAGCGAGGAGAACCGCCGCGCCATTTCGGACGTGATTATCAGCCACGACGCGCTGGTGCTGCGCTATCACGGCTCGCTGACCGTGGGCCGCGATGTCATGGAAGCCTACTTCCGGCTGGAGACGCTGGAGCACACCGCCAAGATCATCGCCCTGAGCAAGCTCATGGGCGGCGGCCCGCCCCTGCCGCCCGAGCAGGTGACCAAGCTGATCGCCACGCGCGACGCCCTGGGCCTGGGCCGCCCGGCCGATGCCGAAGAATTTTGCCTGGCCTGCGGCGTGTGTCACCTGGATGGCCGCCACCAGCCGCGCGCCGCCGCGCGCCCGGCCTGGGACGACACCGCCGTCAGCGACGAAGACCGCCTGGTGCGCCTGATTGCCGACCGCGTGCGGCAGACGCTGGGCCAAAAATAGCGCCACTGATGGCCGCCAAAGCGTTTTGCTTGACAAGCCCATGCGCCTCGGCTACAATTCCACCCGCGCGATCGAAAGCCCTGCGTGCTGAAGGGCTATTGGCCGAGATAGCTCAGTTGGTAGAGCACGCGACTGAAAATCGCGGTGTCCACAGTTCGATCCTGTGTCTCGGCACCTGCGCGGGCGTGGTTCAGTGGTAGAACGTCTCCTTGCCAAGGAGAAGGTCGTGGGTTCGAATCCCATCGCCCGCTCCATCCGGAGCCAATCGCTTATCGTGGTCGTGACTGCGGTAAGCGATTTGTTTTTAACCATGGATACGTAATGACCCAACTGCCACAAGATTACCTCCCCGCCCTGTTGGCCGGCGACACCGCCGCGCTGCTGGCTGGGTTCGCCGCCGCGCCGCTGATCGCTGACCCGCTGGCCGGGCAGATTAGCGGGGCTACCAACCTGGAGCGCTTTGTCTGGGAACGCCACGCCTGGCTGGCCGAGCGCGCCGCCACGTTGGAGCATGTATGCACCACCGCCACCGCCGCGCGCACCGTGGTCGAGGCGCGGCTGCATCTAACCACGCCCGCCGGCCCCACCGAGTTGCCCATCGCCGTGGTAGGCGATGCGGCCGACGACGGCCGCGTCAGCGCGCTGCGGGTATATCACAGCCAATGGCCGCTGTATGGCCGGCACGCCGTGCGCCCCCCGCTGCTGGCCCCCGACCTGGGCGCTGCCCACCAGCACGCCGGCGACAGCGTGGCCGCCTATCAGCGGGCGCTGGCCGCCGGCGACCTGGAGGCGATTGTGAACACCTTTGAGCCGAACGGCTACTTCCGCGAGCCGGCCGGCGGGCCGTGGATCTATCGCGGCCATGCGCGGCTGCGAGAGTTTATGGCGCATTTGCTGGCCTCCGGCGGCATTGGGCTGGAGCACTGCACCGTCACCGACGATGGCCGGGCGTGCGCCATTGAGTTCAACGCCGTGCGCTTCGGGCCGCACCCGCTCACCCCGCAGGCCGGCGTGGCGGTCTACGAGCGCGGCCCCAGCGGCAAGCTCCGGGCCGCCCGCATTTACGACGATGTGAATGTGGAAGCGCTGGCCGGGCCAGAGCCCACCGCCCGCCCGTAACGCCGCCGTAACGCGGTTAAGCTATGCTGTTACCGTGACCGACCCCATCGCGCACCTTACTCTCACCTCACCCACTGAGCCGGGCCGCTACCACCGCGTGCTGCTGATCTTGCGGGCCGCCTGGCTGCTGCTGGCCGTCGGGCTGACTTACTTTTACGCGCGCGGCCTGGGGCAGGCGCTGGGCGAGCCGGTCAACCTCTGCCTGGACCTTGCCAATTGCACCCCCGCCCAGGCGGAGGCTTTCATACAGCAACTGGGCCTGAACCCGGGCCTGGTCTATGGGCTGGAGCTGGTGGCCCTCCTCATCCTCGTGCCGCTGACCTGCGTGGGCGTGGCCGCCTTTATCATTTGGCGGGGCGGGCATAGCGCCCTGGTCCTGGCTACGGCGACCTGCTTGACCGTGTATGCGCTCTTTATCGGCAACGACCTGGCGGTGCGGGGCATCGGCCCCACCCCCTATCAAGCCACCATCGACAATTTGGCCCTGATGCTCTTCGTGGGCACGCTGTTCTTCGCGCTGCACACGTTTCCCAACGGCCGGTTCGCCCCACGCTGGGCCGCCTGGGTGCTGGCGGCCGAATGGCTGGTCGTCCTCGGTCTCGGACTGACCACCGGGTTGGAGAGTGACTGGGCGGCCCTGACGCTGCTAGTCGTCACGGGGCTGGGCTTGGGCTTCCAGGTGTATCGCTACCGGCAGGCCGCCACCCGGGTTGAACAGCAACAGGTCAAATGGGGACTCATTGGCCTGGTCGGCTTCATATTGAACGGCGTGCTGTGGATTACCTGGGTGATGCCGGCGACGGCGCTGGGCGCACCGGGGCTGCGGACTTACCTCCAGTTCCTGCCGATCAGCCTGGTGTTAGTCCTCAGCCTGCCGGTGACACTGGCGATTGCCGTGCTGCGCTACCGGCTGTGGGATATCGACGTCCTGATCCGCCGGACGCTGATCTACTCGGTACTGACCGCCGTGCTGAGCGTGACCTACTTCGGCCTGGTGGTGGTCCTGCAAGCCGCGGCCGGGCAGGTAACGGGCCAGGCCAACTCGGCGCTGGCGACGGTGCTCTCGACGCTCGCGATCGCGGCCCTGTTTGCGCCCCTGCGCACGCGCGTGCAGAACTTTGTGGACCGGCGCTTCTATCGGCGCAAGTACGACACGGCCCGGACGCTGGCCGCGTTTGCCGTGCGGGCGCGCGACGAGGTCAACCTCGATCAACTGTCCGGCGACCTGCGCGGCGCGGTGGAGGCGGCCATGCAGCCGGCCCACATGACGCTGTGGCTGCGGCCGGGGCCGAACGCCAAGCTGCCGGACTAAGGCCGCGCTGGGTGGCTCGGCTCCCAGGCCGCCGCGCGCGGGGCCGTGGGCTGAAAATCTAACCGCTCGACGCCCAAGTAGTGCAAGGTCGCCCGCTCCACCAACGAGAAGTCTTCGGGGTTGGGGCGGTTTAGATTCAGGGGGTCTTTGAGCACTACCGGCGGATTGCTCATAAAGCGCGGCACGCCCAGCACGTTCTGCGAGCTGGCGTGCAGCATGAACGGGTGCAGGATCACAAAGTCGCCGGCCTGCGCGGTCAACTCGATGAAGCGGCGGCATTGGCTGAGGACGCCGGGGTAGTCGATTTCGCCGGGGGGCACGCCCTCGGGGTGGGCGGCTAGGAAGCGCGCCATCGGCCGCACCGAGTCGGGTGCGATGAAGGTCGCGCCGCCCTGATGGCGCATGTCGGACCAGGCGACGATGGTCAGCAGGGCTTGCTCGCGGCTGTCGAGGAAGTGGCGGAAGTACGCGCCGTCTTTGTGCCAGCCGGGCGAGGCGGCCGAGGGCGGCTGCCAGGGCTGATCGGCCCCGCGGTTGAAGTTGACGATGAAGGCGTCGGACCAGATGAAGGAGTTGATCGAGCTGAAGTGGCCCTTGTCCTTGGCCATAACGTACGGCTCCAGCCGGTCCTCGCCGCCGACGACGTCGAGAATGGCGGCCCAGGCGCGCGGCGCCATGTCAGCCACGGGGAGCTGCTCGGCGTGGTCCATCCACACAATGTCTTTGACCCAGGTGGCCGGGTCGTGCGGGTCGTAGCCCAGCCGGGTGTAGGCGTTGGCGATCCAGCGCTGGGCGATGGCCGGGTCGAAGCAGTCGTGCAGCACCAGGTAGCCATCGTCTAGAAAGCTCTGCACTTGCGCGGCGGTGAGTTCGCGGTACGGCGGCATGGGGTGGGCCTCCTGGCGGCGCTACTTGAGAAAAACCGGCAGTTGGGCGGTCAGGCCGCCGTCGATGACATAGGACGCGCCGGAGATGGCGCGGGCATCGTCGCTGCACAGGAACAGCACCAGTTGGGCCACTTCGCCGGCGGCGATGACGCGGCCGATGGGGTGGAACTTGCCCCAAGCGTCGATGCTGGCCTGCGGGTTGTCGGGCGTGGCCTGGCTGGCGGCGTAGCGCAGCAGCGGCGTATCCACCGACCCCGGCAGCACGGCGTTCACGCGGATGCCCTCCGGCGCGTGGTCGTTCGACATCCCCTTCACCAGCGCCAGCGTGGCGGCTTTGCTGGCGGCATAGAGCGCCACGGTGGTCTGGCAGGCCAGCGCCTGCACCGACGAGGTGCACACAATCGCGCCCCCGCCCGCCGTGCGCAGGGCCGGGATGGCGTATTTGCACATCCACACATGGCCCTTAAAGTTGACCGCCAGGCTGCGGTCGTAGTCGGCCTCGGTGGCGTTTTCGATCAGGCCGTAGGTCTGAATGCCGGCGTTGCTGAAGAGCGCATCCAGCCGGCCGGTGGCGGCCACGGCGGCGGCGATGACGCGCTCGGCATCGGCCATTTGGGACACATCGGTGCGGACGAAGTGGGTCTGCGGCAGCACGGCGGCCAGCGCCTCGCCGGCGGCGACGTCGATATCGGCGATGAAGACGGTGGCGCCGGCGGCCGCGAAGGCCTGCACGGCGGCCTCGCCGATGCCCATGGCGCCGCCAGTGACGACGACGGTCTTACCTGCAAAGGAAGGTGGCATGTGGGTGTGCTCCTGTGGCAACGGACCCACGCCCGTCCCACGACGGGCAGCCTGACGGTGTGGGCAGGTGTGGGCTTCGCCCAAGCGGATGTAACGGATGCGGCCGTGTGTTAGTGAGGGCCATCGGATGTAAGTACGGTTGAACTATCATAGACCTTAACGGAAATAGATCACTGGCCCAGCGCTCACGGACTACCCCTCCTGGACTAACGTTTGAGAACGTCCAGCGGTGAGATTCTTCGCGCGCGACCGCAGCATGGGTAACGGGCCTGCGCGACTGCGCTCAGAATGACAGTTAATTTTCTCAGGTACGGTCCAGTGGTTGGGAAACCGAACGCTCACGCCTATTTCCAAGACTATCGGCTGATGTTTGCGGCGCTACCCGGCCTTGCGGCCGTAGACCGCTTCGCGCAGACCCTGGATGTAGCCGATGGCGTGCAGGCGGCCGAGTGTGGCGTAGCCGGGTGAGGCGTTGTCTTCGCCGGCCAGCGTGGGCACATGGTCGGGGCGCAGCAGGCCGTGGTAGTCGATGGCGCGGTAGGCGCGCAGGCAGGCCAGCAGATCGGTCGGGCCCAGGTCGTGAAAGGTCTCTTCAAAGTGGTCGGCGGTGCCGCGCACATCGCGGAAGTGCACGAAGGCGATTTTGCGCTGGCCGCCGAAGTGCTCGATCACGCCCGGCAGGTCGGCGGTCAGCAGGGCGAAGTTGCCCTGGCACAGCGTGAGGGCGTTGGCCGGGCTGGGCACGAGGTCGAGCGCCTTCTGAAAGTTCTCCACGCTGCTGAACAGCCGGGGGACCGCGCCCATGGCCGCCACCGGCGGGTCGTCGGGGTGCAGCGCCAGGCGCACGCCGGCGGCTTCGGCCACCGGCACCACGCGCTCTAAGAAGTATTTGAAGTTGGCCCACATTTGGTCATGGGTGAGCGTCAGACCGGCGGGCAGGGCCAGCGGCGGCACCTGGGCCTGGTCGAAGGCGGTGACGAGCGCGCCGCCGCGGGCCGGGGTGGTGGTGCTGGTGCGGCCCCACGAGGCGGCGGCCATGAAGTTGTAGCACCACGCGCCGATGCCCAGCCGGCCCATGGCCCGCAGCATGACCTGGATTTGTTCGATTTCTTCATCGCGGCCGGGCAAGCCCAGGCGCACGCGCTCCATGCAGGGGCTGCTCTCGATGACGCCGAGCTTCAGGCCCGCCTGCGCGTAGCGGGCCTGCATGGCCTGGAGCGACTCGAAGTCCCACGGGTAGTGGCCCTGCGCGTCGCGGGCGATGCCGGCCAGCGGCGCCAGGCCGTGAATTTTCTCCCACGAGCGCGGGGCGGTGGGGGCGTGCGCGCCGG
>JAYUUW010000813.1:0-5054 GCA_043754665.1 Anaerolineales bacterium
GTTGCTCTCGCAGGGGCAGATGTTGTGGGGCGGCTTGCTGATCTTGATTGCCGGGCCGTTCGACGCGCTGGATGGCACCATGGCCCGCCTGCTAGGCCAACCCACCAAGTTCGGCGCGTTTGTCGACTCCGTCACCGACCGCTGGAGCGAGATGCTGATCTTCCTCGGTCTGCTGTACTTCTACCTCCAGCGCGGTGACAGCCTGGCCTGCATCCTGGTTTTTGTCGCCACCATGGGCAGCGTGATGGTGTCCTACACCAAGTCGCGGGCCGAAACGCTGGGCTTCGACGCCAACGTGGGCCTGCTCACACGCATGGAGCGCTACCTGGTGCTGGCCCCGGCCTTGCTGTTCAACATCCCCCTCGTGGCGCTGTGGATCATCGCGGTGCTGGCGAACGTGACCGCGCTGCAGCGGGCGCTGTACGTGCGCCGGCAAGCCCGCCAGAAGTAATTTCATATCCGGCCGCCCGGCCGCCCGCCCCCTCGGAGACCGCCCTATGATTACGGTTGACAGTCTGGGTATCTACTTTCACCTCGGCACCTTCATCTTGCCGCTGCGTTTCTATGGCATCATCTTGGTCAGCGGGGCATTCATCGGCGGCTATCTGGCCTCGCTCGAGGCCCGCCGCCGGGGCCAAAACCCTGAACTGGTGTGGGATGCCATCCTGTGGGCGCTCATCGGCGGTATCGTCGGGGCGCGGCTGTGGCACATCTTTACGCCGCCGCCGAGCATGGTGGCGGCCGGGCTGACGACGGCCTGGTACTTTGCCCACCCACTGGATGCGATTGACGTCCGCAACGGTGGTCTCGGCCTGCCCGGTGCAGTGGCCGGCGGGTTGCTGGGGCTGTATCTGTTTACCCGCCGCCACAAGGTGCCCTTCGCGGCGTGGGCCGACATCGCCGCGCCGGGGCTGGCGCTCGGCCAGGCCATCGGCCGGTGGGGCAACCTGGTCAACCAGGAGCTGTACGGCGGGCCGACCACGCTGCCGTGGGCGATCTCGATTGACGCCGCCCACCGCGTGCCGGGCTTCACCGACCCGGCGCTTAAGTTTCATCCGCTCTTCCTCTACGAATCCATCGGCAACCTGCTTATCTGTCTGGCGCTGCTGTACATCGCCCGCCGTTATGCCGCCTGGCTCAAATCCGGCGACCTGATCCTCATCTACATGATCTTCTACCCCGTCCTGCGCTTCTTTCTGGAGTTCATCCGGCTCGATAGTTCGCAGCTCTTCAGCTTCAACGCCAACCAGACGCTCATGCTCATCGTCGCGCTGGTGGCCGGGCTGGTGCTCTCGAACCGGCACCGCGCCGTGCGCCGCCATCAAGTGAAAGCGCGCGAAGCCGAATAGCCCGCGCATGATTGAGACGCACGGCCTCTCCAAGCGCTTTGAAGACTTTCAGGCCGTCAACGACGTCAACCTGAATGTGCGCGCCGGCGAAGTGATGGCCCTGCTCGGCCCCAATGGGGCGGGCAAGACCACCACCGTGCGCATGCTCACCTCCATCCTGCGGCCGACGGCCGGGCAGGCGCGCGTGGCCGGCTACGATGTGGTGACCCAGGCAGCCCAGGTGCGCCGCAGCATCGGCGTGCTCACCGAGCACCACGGCCTGTATATGCGGATGCGCTCGGAGGAGTACCTGAGCTTCTTCAGCGAGCTGTACGGCCTGAACCCGGCCCAGGGCCGCGCCCGCGCCGCCGAACTGCTCGACCGCTTCGGCATGCGCGAGGCGGTGGGCAAGCGGCTGGGCGAATACTCCAAGGGCATGCGCCAAAAGCTGGCCCTCATCCGCGCCATGCTGCACGACCCGCCTGTGCTGCTGCTCGACGAACCCACCTCCGCCATGGACCCGCTCTCGGCCCGCCTGGTGCGCGACGCCATCGTCACGCTGCGGTCGGAGCAGCGCGCCGTCATCCTCTGCACCCACAACCTCACCGAGGCCGAGCAGTTGGCCGACCACATCGCCGTCATCCGCCGAGGCCGCATCATCGCCTACGGCACGGCCGCCGAGCTTAAGCGGCAATGGCTTGGCCCGGCGCTGCTGGAGTTGCGCACGGCCGGCCCGCTCAACCGCGCGGCCGACACCCTGCGCGATTTGGTCACGGTAGGCCAGCGCGGCCCCGACTGGCTGCAATTCACCGCCGAGCAGCCGGAGGTCAGCAACCCGCGCGTGCTGCGGCGGCTGGCCGAGCACGGCGTGGCCGTTGTTACCCTGGCCGAAGTGCCGCGCAGCCTGGAAGATGTGTACTTGCAAGTTGTTCAGCAGCCGGAGGGCGCGCCCGCATGACGCCGACCGAAGCGCGCCGCTCGCTGGGCATGGCCCTGCGCATCACCCGTCGCGAAGTGCGCGACCAGTTCCGCGACTGGCGCATCCTTGCGCCGATCATCCTCCTCACGCTCTTCTTCCCGCTCCTAATGAACTTCACAGCCGGGCAGGCGGTGGCTTTCGTGGCGCAGTACGGCGCCGATGTGATCGGCGACCGGCTGATCCCGTTCCTGCTGATGATCGTCGGCTTCTTCCCCATCTCCATCTCGTTGGTGATTGCGCTGGAGAGTTTTGTGGGCGAGAAGGAACGGCACAGCCTGGAGCCGCTGCTGTCCTCTCCGCTGACCGACACCGAGCTCTATGTCGGCAAGACGCTGGCCGCCATGCTGCCGCCGCTGCTGGCCGCCTACCTGGGCATCGCGGTCTACCTGGTGGGGCTGGCGGTCACCATCGGCTGGTATCCCAGCCCAATTCTGCTGGTGCAAATCCTGGCGCTCACGACCATTCAGGCGCTGGTCATGGTGGCCGGGGCGGTGGTGATCTCGGCCCAAACCACCTCGGTGCGGGCCGCCAACCTGCTGGCCAGCTTCATCATCATCCCCATGGCGATCCTGGTGCAGGGTGAGAGCCTGATTATGTTCTGGGCCGCCTACGGGGCGCTGTGGTGGGTCATCATCGGCCTGGCGGTGGTCACGGGCATCCTCATTCGCATTGGGGTGCAGTTGTTCAACCGCGAAGAACTGCTCGGCCGCGACCTGGACGAGATCAACGTGAAGGCCGGTTGGCGCACGTTTGCCGGCGCGTTCGTCGGGGCCGGTCGCGGGCTGGGCCTGCGCGGCTGGCTGCGGCGCGAGGTCTGGCCGGCGCTGACGCGGCTGCGGCTGCCGGCGGCGCTGGTGGCGGCGGCGCTGCTCATTGGCGCGGCGCTGGGCTACCAATATGCCTCGGTCTACCAACTGCCGCTGGCCGCCACCGACCTGGGCGAGGTAGCGGCCAACTTTGACAACAACCTGGCCCAGTTGGGCTTTGTGTCGGTCGGCGGCGCGGCGTGGGTGTTCTTCACCAACCTGCGCGCCCTGGCCATTGCGACCGCGCTGGGCATCTTCTCGTTTGGCGTGCTGGGCGTGGTGCTGCTCATGGCGCCGCTGGCGCTCACCGGCTACTTCGCCGGGCAGGTTGTGCTCATCGGCCTCAGCCCGCTGCAATTCTTCGTGGCCTTCATCCTGCCGCACGGCCTGTTTGAGATCACGGCGGCGGTGCTCACCGGCGCGGCCATCTTGCGGCTGGGCGGGACGCTCCTCGCGCCGCCCGGCAACCGCACCCTGGGCGATAGCTTCCTCATGGCGCTGGCCGACTGGGCCAAGGTGGCGCTGGCCGTCGTGCTGCCCCTGCTGGTGGTCGCCGCGGCGGCGGAAGTGTTTGTGACACCGCTCGTGGTGCGTCTGGTGCTGGGCGGGGCGTAGGTTTGCCAGACTCAGCGCGCAATAGGAGTTCATGTGACCAATCTGCGTGTGTGTGTGGCCGGGGCCGCCGGCTGGGCTGGTTCGGCGTTGGCGCGCGGCATCGTGGCCGCCCCTGATCTGGACCTGGTGGCCGGCATTTCGCGCACCCACGCCGGCCGTTCGCTGGGCGAGGTGCTGGGCCTCGACGGGCTTACAGCCCCGGTGTTCGCCACCACGGCCGAAGCGCTGACCGCCCGGCCCGATGTGTTTGTGGAATACACGAAGCCCGACGCCGCCAAGGCGCACGTTGTGGCCGCGCTGCAGGGTGGGGCGCACGTCGTCGTCGGCACCTCCGGCCTGAGCGACGCCGACTATCAGGAAATTGATGCCGTCGCGCAAGCGGCGCAGCGCGGGGTGCTGGCGGTCGGCAACTTTGCCCTCACCGCCGTCCTGCTGCAAAAATTCGCCGAGATTGCGGCGCGGTATATCCCCCACTGGGAGCTGATCGACTATGCGCACGCCGACAAGAGAGATGTGCCCAGCGGCACCGCCCGCGAACTGGCCAACCGCCTATCCAAGGTGCGGGCCTCGCAGCTTGACGTGCCGCTAGATGAAGTGACCGGCCCGCTCGAGGCGCGGGGGGCGCGCTTCCAAGGCTCGCAGGTGCATTCGGTGCGGCTGCCGGGCTATGTCATCTCACTCGACGCCATTTTCGGCATGCCCGACCAAAAGCTCATCCTGCGGCACGAATCCGGCACCAGCGCCGAGCCGTACGTCAGCGGGGCGCTCCTCGCCATCCGCAGAGTCAGCGGCCTCGTCGGCGTCCATCGCGGCCTCGACAGCGTCATGGAGTTCTAAGCCGCCACATTCGTGGAAAACGCTTTCCCCCCGAGTCCCTTGAGTCCCCCGAGTCCCCCCTTCACACCCTAATACCCTTTATGCCCCTCATGCTCCTCGTCCCCTTCATTTCCCGCCCTCCCCGCATCCCCCATCTACCTGTGGTACAATCCCTTAGAATTATGCGTAATCTTTGGAGGTAGGCACGATGACGGCAAATCGACCCCGGCAAACCGGGCCGCTCGATGAAGTCGGCTTGATCGAAGTCTTGTACTACGGTGTTCCCGCCCCCCGCTCAAGCCGCCACGGCAGCCTGTACACCCCCCCCACCGACGTTTACGAAACTGATGAATTGATTGTGGTCCAAGTTGAAATTGCCGGCGTCAAACAGTCGGACTTTGCCGTGTCGCTCCACGACCGGCGGGTGATTGTCAGCGGCACGCGGGTCGACCGCGGCCCGCTCAGCCGAGCCTACCACCAATTAGAAATCCCCTTCGGCGAATTTCGCAC
>JAYUUW010000814.1:0-2148 GCA_043754665.1 Anaerolineales bacterium
GGCCCGGCCCGATGATTGATCGTCGCGCCCAACCGCCGCCTCACGCCGCCGCGAGCGCCTGCTCCACTTTCGCCAGCCAGCCCAGCATGGCCTCGATCTGCCCGGCGCGGAAGTCATCCACGAGGTGCGAGAACAAGGCTTCGTCGGGCACGGGGTCGGGGGCCGGCCGCCGTACCTCGGCCAGCCAGCCTTCCAGCGCCGCCCGCTGCCGCGCGATGAGCTGCGCCACCACCGCCGGCCCCAGCGCCCGCGCGCAGTACAGCTTGGCCATGAAGTCCAGCCGCACCTCGCGACCGCGCGCCACCGGGCTTTGCGCCCAGTCGGCCAGCGCCTGCCGCCCGGCCTCGGTGAGGGCGAACACCCGCCGGGTGGGCCGCGTGGCCTGCGGTTCGCGCCGGCTGTCGATCAGCCCTTCGCTCTCCAGCCGTGCCAGCAGCGCGTAGAGGTGGCTCTGCTTCAGCCGCCACACGCGCCCCAGCCCGGCCCGGTCGGCCAGGCGGCGGTGAATCTCGTAACCATGCAGCGGCCCGCCGTGCAGAAAGGCCAGCAGGGCGTACTCAATGGTCAGCGGCAGGCGCAGGAGCGGGCTCATGCTTTACTTGGCGGCCTTGCCGGCCGCGTCGTCATCGGGCAGCAGCTTGCCGCCGGTGACCTGCTGGTCGATGATCTTGCGGGCGGTGTTGAAGGTGAGATTGACTTCCAGCGGCTGAAAGCAGCGCTGGGTGCCGATGAGGACTTTGCGGCACACATAGGTCGTCGTCCCGCTGCCCTCGGCAAACTCCACGCTCAGGTCGTTGGCCAGGTTGATCTCGCCGGTGACGATCTCGCCGCAGCGGTGGCACTGCACCCGCAGCGGCATGACATAGCGCGACGGCCGTTGGGCGGCGGGCGTGAACATGGTCGCCAGCAGTTTCAGGAATCCCATGAGGGTTGTGCTCCTTGGGCGCTACTGCACAAAGAACCGGCGCGGCGAAACGCGGTCGATCAGTTCCATATCGGTGGCCGCCACGGGCCGGGGGTGCAGCAGGAACGGCTGCTTGTCCCACTCCACGCTCCAGGCCTCGCCCTGCACGCCCTCGGTGAGGATGGCGGCCATGACGGCCGGGTCGGTAGCCGCCGCCAGCCGATTGAGCAGGCGGTGGCGGGCGTCGCGCCGGTGGGCATCGGCCCCGCCGCCGACCAGCGGCCCATTCACCAGCCGCACGCGCGGCGACACCCAGGCCCGCGTGCGCTGCGCCGAGGGCGGCAGCACCACCAGGCCCTGATCCCACTCCAGCTCAATGCGCACGCGCACCAGCGCCACCGGAAAGCGCACGCCGTGCTGCGCCATGGTGCGCAAGACCTCAATCGGGCCGTCGCTCTCGGCCGGAGCCGCGTTGCGTGCGAAGCGCGGCGTCAGCCGCCGCAGCCAATCCATTGCCATAGCTAGGATGATACCAGAGACGGCAAAGCGTCAGGGGGCCAGCCAGCCGGCCGGGCTCATGTTCTGCGCCCCGGCCAGTTCCATCGCCGCGCCGGTAGTCTGATCAACCCAGCGACTGCATGCTCAGGCTCGGTTGAAGTACAAGATTGTATGCGTTATGGACCGGAGTAACGACCATCTCGACAATCCAGGGGCAATGGCTAATCCAAAATGGTTGAAAGATCATCGCAGTGTACCGATGGATCAGAAGTGGACAGTTTCAATCCTTGTTGATGGCCCGACGCAATACCAGGCAAGAGGGCTATTCAAGTGCACCTCCTTGGTTATATAGGCTTGTAAGTGGTCCTTGGGTTTCCACACCCATTTCGGTTGTCTTGAACATCGGTTGCAGTGATGCGATTGGTTGTACGAAATTCAGTTGCTGGTCACGGTACAAATATTGCTTCCCGCTAAAACGGACATATGGACCAACAGGTCGGGGGTTGAACTGCGAAGTCATGTTGTCCAACAGTAATTGTTTCCCTCGCAAATCTAGCGTCTTGGCGTAGATGATGTGTTCTTGAATATCAAATGTAGCGAAATTCCTGCGATTACAATCGCAACCCAGTACGATTGATGCTTGTGAAAAGTCTACAGCCAGACGAATCGATGAATTGCGCACTCTTCGCTCTTTTTCAACTCCATTCAAACTCGCGGTCATCATGAAAGCATTGGTGGTGGCACCA
>JAYUUW010000815.1:0-12177 GCA_043754665.1 Anaerolineales bacterium
AAAAGAGTCGGTCACGGCCCATTTACCCAAGGGCGTCCTGGGCCATCGCCGCTCCGCTAGCCCCAGCGCCCACCCAAATTAGCGGAAACTAGAATCTGAGGCAGATGGATTATTGGCTGCCTATTGGCAGGTGACACGCTTTTCACCCCCACGTTGACATATACCCCGGGGCGCTGTCCTTGCTAGCCGGCCGGGTCGGCAGTACACTGCCGCTGGCATGGCCGCCTCAAACACATCTCCAACCAGTTTGCCGGAGGCCGGGGCGACCGCTGCCCCGGCGCGCGTGGTCATCATCCAATCCGTCGCAGGTGATGCCCAGGCACTGGCCGGGTTCTTCCGGGGCCACCAGGAACAGGTGTGGCAGACGAGCGATGCCCGCGAGGCGCACGCCCTGGTGCTGCGGCACAACGCCACGCTGTTGTTTGTGGACCTGCACCTGCCCGGCGGCGACTGGCTCGAACTGCTGCGCATTGTGCAGCAGGCCTCCCCTGCCACCCGCATCATTGTCACCAACAAGCATCCCGACCTGCGGCGCGAGATCTTGGCGCGCGAGGCCGGGCTGTTGGTCTTCCTGCGCTACCCGTTCACGCGCGAATGGGTCGACCGGGCACTGACCCGCTTCAGCGCGGGCCAAGCCGCCGATCTCGGCGCGACACCCCTGCGGCCCAGCCCGGCCGTGGTGCGGCTGCCGCAGGTGCGCTTTCCCGTCGGGCTGAAGATCACCCTACCCTACATCCTGCTGGCGGTGGTGTTTGCCGCCGGGGCCGGCTACTTGTTAAGCCGCTATGTGCTCGAAAGCCTGCAAGAGCGCTTCACCGCCCAACTGGTCGATGCCGGCACCCTGGCCGCCGACTGGATGGTGCAGCAGGAAGATCAGCGCCTCGCCACGCTGCGGCTGCTGGCCCGCACGCAGGGCATGGCCGAGGCCATCGCCGCCGAGGATGCCGAGACGCTGCGGACGCTGGCTCTGCCCATCGTGCTGAACAACCGCGAAGAAGCGGTGGAAATCCTCAACCCGGTGGGCACCAGCGTGCTGTCGCTGCGGCACCAGAGCGGCGACGCAGTCGAAACCTACGCCTTCTCGCGCGGTGACGGCGTGTATCGGGCGTGGCCGGTGGTGCTGAGCATCCTGGGCCGGCAGACCGACGGCGAAGGCGACAAGTACGCCGGGCTGGTCGCCGCGCCGTGGGGTGATTACTTCTACGTGGCCGGGCCGGTGCTAAGGGATGATGGCAGCCTGGCGGGTGTGATTATGGTGGGCGTGTCGCTGCCGACAGTGGTGCGCAGCGTGCGCGAGGTCACACTGGCCCAAGTGACCATCTACGACGGCGAGGGCCGCCGGCTCGACAGCACGCTGCCGGCGGGCGGTGGCGAGCAGATGCTGCCCGCCGAACAAGCGGCCGGCGTGTTGGTGCGGCAGGAGCAGGCCAGCCTGATCCGCGACCTGCAAGTCGTGACCGCCAGCTACACCGAGATCATTGGCCCGTGGGAAGCGCGCAACGGGCAAGACCTGGGCCTGATTGGGGCGGCGCTGCCGCGCACGGCCCTGGCCCGCCCCTCCACCGTGACGCAGTTCCAGGCGTTTGGGCTGCTGACCGCCGCGCTGCTGCTCATCGTCGCCCTCGGCGCGTTCCTGGCGCGGCGCATCACCCGGCCGCTGACGCAGATGGTGAACGCCTCGGCCCAGGTGGCGCAGGGCAACCTGGAAGTGAAGGTCGACACCACCGGCGACGATGAGGTGGCGGTGCTGGCCCACGCCTTCAACTACATGGTCACCGGCCTGCAAGAAGGCTTCATCTACCGCGACCTGCTGGGGCGCACGGTGTCACCGGAGGTGCGCGAGCAGTTGCGCCAGGCGTTCGCCTCGGGCAACCTGCGCCTCGAAGGGCAAAACGTGGTCGCCACCGTGCTCATGAGCGATATTCGGGGGTTCACCACGCTGGCCGAGAAAGAGCCGCCCACCACGGTGCTGGCCTGGCTCAACGAGTATTTTGGTGCGCTGGTGCCGCACATTACCGCCAACGGCGGCGTGGTCGACAAGTTTGAAGGGGACGCGCTGCTGGCTTTCTTTGGCATTTTGCCGCGCCCGCTGTCCCCGCAGGCGAGCGCCTACCAGGCCTGCCTGGCGGCGGTGGCCATGCTGCAGCGGGTGGAGTACCTGAACGCCCAGCGCCTGGCCAACGGCCAGCCGCCCTTTGTCACCGGCATTGGCCTGAACACCGGGCTGGTGACCGCCGGCGGCCTGGGCGCGGCCGACCGGCTGAACTACACCATCATCGGCGACACAGTCAACACGGTGCAGCGGCTGGAAGGGCTGACGCGCGAGTTCGGCGCCAGCGGCATTACGGTGAGCGAAACCACCTATCAGGCGCTGGCCGACAAGGCGGCCGAGTTTGAGTTTGAGCCGCTTGGCAGCCAAGCCTTTCGGGGCAAGCGCGACGCGGTGTTGGTCTATCGCCTGCGCGGGCGCACCGGCGCGACCGGGAGCCTGCCGAGATGACGAGCGATTTGGCGGCCGACGCTGAGCCGCAGCCCCGGCTGCGGCGCGACCGGCAGATTTGGCTCATCCTGATGCTCCTGCTGCTATTGGCCGCCTGTCTGTGGGTGGCGACCTGGCTCGCCGGCCTGACGCGCGGGCAGGCCACCACCTTCATCAATGCGCCGCTGCACTCGATCTTGGCGGCCGACTACAGCGCCGACCCGTTTAGCACCCGCTCGGCGGCCATCGATGTGGCCATCATCGGCGACGTGATCGGCACGGACGATCCCGGCCGGCTGGCAACGGTGGTGGCGCAGCTCGGCACGCCGGTGCCGAGCATCACGCCGGGGCCCGGAACGGTGGGGCCGACGAGCCCGCCCGGCACGCCCACCACCGCCCCTACTGCGGGTGCAACGCGCACGCGCAAGCCCACTACCGGGCCGGGCACACCCAGCAGCACTCCGGCCCCAACCAGCACGCCAAGCGCCACCCCGACGCAGTTTGTGGCCAGCACGCTGCCGCCGGTGCGCACGGCCACCAGCCTGCCGCCGACCCTCGCCCCCAGCGCGACCAACCCGCCTCCTGCTAGCAGCACGCCCCTGCCGCCGACCAACCCGCCCCCGGCCAGTAATACACCCCTGCCGGCTGCGTCCAACACGCCGGTGCCGCCGCCCAGCGACACGCCCGTGCCACCGCCGACCGCCACCCTGGAAAGCTATCCGGTGCCGCCCACGGCGACCGATTCGGCGACGGCATACCCATAGTGGAACGGAAAGGACGGGCGGAGGCTAGGAGCCGGAAGTCAGAAATCGGAGGGCACAGCCAGCCATGTTAGCGTTGCCCCACAGTTGGACCGAGAAATCAGAACGGCCAGGCCGCATACACGCGACCTGGCCGTTCTGATTTTGGGTTGAGCGGCGTCTCACGCGGTCTTGGTGGCCCAGGCCTGCCAGCGGGCCATGGCCTCGCGCACCCGCGGCGTGGGGGTGCCGAGCGATAGGCGCACAAAGCCGCGCCCGGCCTCGCCGAAAATCCAGCCGGGGGTCACGCTGACGCCGGTCGCGTCGAGCAGCGCGTCGGCATAGGCAGCATCATCGGTGCCGGCGGGCAGATGCACCCACACATAGATCGCGGCAACAGGCGTTTCGGTGTACAGGCCGGCGGCCCGCACCCCGGCGACCACCAAATCGCGGCGCTCGCGGTACACCTCGTTGCGGGCCGCGATCCAGGTCTGGTCGCCGGTCAGGGCGGCCTCGGCGGCGGCCAGGATCGGCAGAAAGTGGCCGCCTTCGCCGTTGCTTTGCAGGGTCTGCATAATCGCCAGGACGCTGGGGTTGCCGGCCAGCACGCCCACGCGCCAGCCGGCCATGTTGGCGGTCTTGGAGAGCGAATGAAACTCGACGGCCACGTCCTTCGCGCCGGGGACTTCCAGCACGCTCGGGGCGCGGTAACCGTCAAAAGTGATCTCGGTGTAGGGCGCGTCGTGGGCCAGCAGGAAGCCGTAGCGGCGGGCCAGGGCCACGGCCTCGGCAAACAGCTCCAACGGCGCGACGGCCCCGGTGGGGTTGTTGGGGTAGTTGAGCCACATGAGCTTGGTGCGCCGCAGCACGGCCTCAGGGATGACCTTGAAATCGGGCAGGAACTTATTCTGGTGCGTCAGCGGCATGTAGACGCACTCACCGCCGGCAAATGTAGTCCCGGCGGTGTAGGTGGCGTAGCCGGGGTCGGGGATGAGGACGACCTCGCCAGGGTTGACGAAGGCGATGGGCAGGTTGAACACGCCGCTCTTAGAGCCCAGTAGGCCCATAATCTCGGTGGCCGGGTCAAGCTCGACCCCGAAGCGGCGGCCGTAGAACTCGGCCCAGGCCGCCCGATAGGCGAGCGGCCCCGCAAAGGGCTGGTAGCCGTGCACGGTTAGGTCGGCCGCGGCCTCCTGCAAGCGCTCAATGATGAACGGCGCCGGTGGCAGGTCCGGTGAACCCATGTCCATGCGAATGACATCGACGCCGGCCTTCTTGAGGCGGGCGATGGTCTGGTTCAGGCCGTAGAAAAAGCTAGCCGGGAAGGTGGCGAGACGGTGTGCGGGTTGAAAGACAGGAGTTGACATAGGGTCAGGGTGACGACGGGCTCTCTAGGAAGGTCTCAAGGGTCCGGCCCACGCGCGCCAGGCTGGCGGCGCTGAGCTTGTCAATGGTGTCTTGAGTGGTGTGCCAGTAAGGATAATCGAAATCGATGATATCGACCGCCGGGATACCCAGTTCGATGAACGGCGTGTGATCGTCGAGCATAGCGTACTTGGGCAGCGGGATGAATTGTTGAGCGTAACCAAGCTGGGCGGCCACGGTCCAGATCTTAGCCGAGAGCGTGGCGTTGGAGTTGGTGTCGAAATAAATCTGCTGGTCGGCATCGCCGATCATATCAACCAACACCATGGCCTGCGGCAGCGCCGCGCGGTCGAGCTGGGCGGCCATGTAGCGCGAGCCGGCAATCCAGTCCCAGCCGTCCAGGTGGCCGTTGTCCTCGGCATCGAAGAAGGCCAGCCAAATCTCGTTGGGCACATCCGCCCGGTCAAGTGTGCGGGCCAGTTCCAGCAGCACCGCCACGCCCGAAGCGCCGTCGTTCGCGCCGGGGACCGGCGCGGTGGGGTCGACGGCATCCTGGTCGGCGCGGCGGCGGGTGTCGTAGTGCGCGCCGAGGAGGATGACCGGCCCCTGCCCGACATTGGCGCGGGCGATGACGTTGCGGGCCGCCACCCCCTGATACTCAAACGGCTGGAACTCGACCGCCCAACCGGCGGCCTCCAGCTCGGTCTTGATATAGTCGCCCGCCGCCAGCCCAGCCTCGGTGCCGGTAATGCGCGGGCCGAGGTCCATCTGCGCCACGACGTGGGTGAGGGCGCGGTCGCCGTCAAAGGTAGCCGGGCCGCGCGGTGTGAAGACCCCGAGCCACCACAGGATGGCAATCGCGGCGACAACTATATCCAGCAAGATGAAGGCAACAAGCACAGCGCGCCGATTGCGGCGCTGAGTGCGCATAGCCTCAGGCTGTTCCATGCGGAGTCGCTTCTGTAGAGAGTTCTACCTTGATGGCTATGCGCATTATTGGGCGAATTGACAGAAAAAGGTTGATGAGTGGGCGGAGTTGCTAGCGGGCGGCATGGTGGCGGCGCTTCTCGGCGTACATGTGGTCGTCGGCGGCGCGCATCGTGTCGGCCAGGTTGTCGCCCGCCTCGGCGGTGGCCACCCCGATCGCCATGCTCAGCACGGGTGTGCGATAGTACTTGTTGTTGAGCTCGATCAGGCTGTGGATGCGGTCTACCGTCTGGCGGCCGGCGGCGTCGTCGGTGGCGGGCAGCAGCACGGCAAACTCGTCGCCGCCAATGCGGGCCACCACGTCATCGCCGCGCACGCTGGCTTGCAGCACTTCGCCGGCCCGGCGGATGAGTTTATCACCTTCGGCGTGGCCGCGGGTGTCATTGGCCGCTTTGAGGCCGTTGAGGTCGACGACCAGAATGCTGATAGGGTAACGGCGGCTGCGGGCCAGGCGCGCCATTTCTTCTTCAAAATAGGCGCGGTTGTATAGCGTAGTGAGCACATCGTGCGTGCCAAGGTACTTCAGGTAGTCCTCGGCCTTCTTGCGGGCGGTGATGTCTTGAATGGTGACCAGCACATGGTCAAAGCTGTCTTCGGCCCCCGGCAGCACGGCCCAGTTGAGCTGGATGTTGAGCGCCTCGCCAGTCAGGGCGTAATTGATGCCCTCGCGCTCATAGGCCAGCTTGCCGTGCCACATGTCGACCAATTCGTCGAGGAAGTGGCTGCCCATCTCATCGCGGAAGACCCGGGCAAGGTTGGACAGCAGCTCGGCCTTGGAGCCGGCCCGAAATAGCTCCAGCGTCTTGGCGTTGACGTCGATTACGCGGATGCTGTCCATAAGCTGACCGAGCACATCGGGATGCTCGGCCAGGTGGGCGCGCAGATCGACCACGCCGGCGGCGCGCAGTTGGTCAAGCTGCCGCTTAAGGGCGGTGTAGTCTTCCTCCCACAGCGAAATGGGCGCATGCTCAAATAGACCGCGAAAGCGCGCCTCGCTGGCCGCCACGGTGCGTTCGGCCTGCTTTTGGGCGGTGATGTCTTCAATTGAGACCAGGGCGCGGGCGTAGGTCGCCTCGTGGCCGGGCAGGATGGACCAATGCAGGCGAATGTCGAGTGGCTCGCCGGCCAGCGTGTAGTTGACGCCCTCGCCGGTGTAAGTCAGCGCGCCGTCCCACATGGCGCCCAGTTCCAGGGCAAACTTCTCGCCCATCTCGTCGCGGAAAACCCGGCCGAGGTTGGCGAACAGTTCTTCCCGCGAAGCGGCCTTGAACAGCTCCAGCGTCTTGCGGTTGACGTTGAGAACCTTGATGCGCTGCATCCCGGCCACCAGCACTTCGGGGTGCTCGGCAATATAGGCGCGGAAGTCGCCAACGCCGGCAGCCCGCAGTTCGTCCAGGTAGGCTTTGACGCCGCTGTAGTCGTCTTCCCAGAGTGAGATTGGCGCGAGGTCAAACAATTCGGGCGGGGCGTCCTTTGCCGCAGTGTGCATCGCCATTGGGAGTGTCCTATGAGCCGGAGAATGGGGCGACCTGAGCCAGTCCCGGCCAGTTGAGAGTATAGGCCAAAACGACCGCCCTGCCCGCCTGGTTTTCGGCGAGTCGGCACGTATCATGCAGCCTAGCGTATCCCCACACCTGCGCCGCATTATAACGGATGCCCGCTGGCACGTTTCTTGCACAGATAGGCAAATACGCGCTTCAGGCGAATTGCGAGTTGACCGAGTAGGCCGGCAGGACTATACTGCCGCCAGATAGGTCTAACCAACCCCTAACCAAACGGCCGGTTGGCACCTGGTCCTGAGCGCCCCTAAGGACGCCATGTTCAACGCACACATTCAGGATAACCGCCCGCAGGCCACCGCCCACCTGGCTAAAACCATGGGCTATTTGCAGTTATCGGCGGCGGAACTGGAAACGGCCCTGCTGAAGGAAGTGGACCAGAACCCGGCGCTGGAGATCGTGGATGAACTGCGCTGCCCCGGCTGCGGCAAGCGCTTGCGCAGCCTGCCCTGCTCGACCTGCGCCGCGCCGACGGCCGACGGCGAACCCGTGGTATTCCTCTCGCCGCGCCAGCCGGCCAACCAGCGCGAGGCGGCCACCGGCGACGACGACTTCCCCGAAACCGGCATGCCCGACCGGCTGGACGAGTACATTCTGCGGCAGATTGGGCCGGCGCTCAAGCCCGAAGAGCGGGCTGTGGCGGCCTACATTCTGGCGCAGTTGGACGAAAACGGGCTGTTTTCTGAGTCGGCGGCCGAGATTGCCATGTACAAGCGCGTACCGCTCAAGACGGCCCAGCGCGTGCTCGACCTGATCCAGCATGCCGACCCGCCCGGCGTGGGGGCGCGCACCCCGCAAGAGTCGCTCCTTATCCAATTAGCCGGGCTGACCAACACCGACGCGCCCGCGCCGGGGATGCTGGAACTGGCCCGCCTGCTGATTCAGGAGCATTTTGAGGCGCTGGGCAAGATGGAATATGAGCGCGTGGCCCGCCGCCTGCGCGCCGACCACAACCTGTATTTGGCCCCCGGAGCGATTGAGTCGGCCGTGCAGTTTATTCACCGCAACCTCACGCCATACCCGGCCCGCGCCTTTTGGGGCGAGGGCAAGGTGGCCGGCAACGCCGACGGTGCGGCGCTGTCGAACCCCGATGTGAACATCACCTTGATGGACGCGGCCACCGGCGGCGGGCTGTCAGTGGAAGTGTTCGCGCCGCTGGCCGGCTTTCTGCGGGTCAACCCCGAATTCAAGGCGGCCGTGATCGAGGGCAGCAGCGAGGACCGCGAGCGCTGGGGCCAGGCGCTGGCCGAGGCCGCCCTGGTCACCAAGTGCCTCCAGCAGCGCAACCACACCATGCGGCGGCTGATGCAGATGATTGCCGAGGCCCAGCGCGAGTTCATCCTCGGCGGCGACGGCGACCTGCGGCCGACCACGCGCGTGCAATTGGCCCAGGCGCTGGGGCTGCACGAGAGCACCATCTCGCGGGCCGTGGCGGGCAAGTCCGTCGCCCTGCCCGACGGCCGCGTCGTGCCGCTAGCCAAGTTCTTCGACCGCAGCCTGTCGGTGCGCGACCGGGTGAAGTGCCTGATCGAGGCCGAGAGCCGCCCCCTGACCGACGACGACATCGCCGAGGCGCTGGGCGAGCAAGGCATTCAAGTCGCCCGCCGCACCGTCGCCAAATATCGCAAGATGCTCGGTATTCTGCCGGCCAACGTGCGCACGCGCCAGGCCCGCGCCCAGCGCGCCGCCGGGCATAATCAGATGCGCGGGCGCACTACCCTGCCCGCCCGGCTTATGGCCGCCCAGCCTTCCCCACTCTAACTCATGACCTCTCGCGCCACGCCACCCACTCTGCTCCGCGCTCTTTTTGCCGGGCGCGACACCGATGACAGCCGCTTGCAAGCCGTCATTGAACAGATGCCGGTGGCGGCGCTGCTGGCCGCGCAGAAGAGCGGCGCGCTGATCGCCATTAACAGCAAAGCCACCGCGCTCACCGGCTGGTCGCGGGCCGAATTGCAGCGGCTGGCCATTGCCGAAGTGGTAACCGCCCCGGCCGCCGCCGCCGCGCTCGAGGAAATTCACCAGATCGAGCCGGGCCAGCCGCGTATGATTTTGGATGTGCCGCTGGCTACGCGCGCCGGCCGGCCGGTAATGGTCGACCTGCGGCTGGCGGCGTTTGCCGAGCCGGCCCAGGGCGACGTGCTGGTGCTGATCCAGGCCGCGCCGGCCGAAGAGCGCATCAACCAGGCCCGTCAGGCGGCGCAGGGCGCGCAGGCGCTCGACAGCTTTGAGCATCTCATCCGGCTGTTGGC
This sequence comes from Anaerolineales bacterium, assembly GCA_043754665.1. GTDB lineage: Bacteria > Chloroflexota > Anaerolineae > Anaerolineales > UBA6663 > JADZEK01. The sequence continues at coordinate 9,383 of JAYUUW010000815.1, forward strand.
CGACCCCGAAGATACCACTGTGACGTTGGCCGTCGAACTCATCCGTGACATGCTGGCGGCCGACGCGGCGGCGCTGTACCAGGTGACGCCCGATCAGCCGGCCTGGCAATTGCTGGCGGCCACCGAAGCGCCGCGCGCCTTCCCCGACCGGCTGGGGCCGAGCGAGGCCCAGTACCTCACCGCGCCTACCCGCTGGGTGGCAAGCCAGCGGCCCGACGGCTACTTGCAGCAGTCGGCGCGGGCGGCTGGGTGGGGCCAACTGCTGGCGCACCCTGTCGGGCGGCCGGGCATCGTGGGCACCGTGGTGGTGGTCTACAAGCCAGGCACCGCCGCCCCGGTGGAAGCCCAGCGGCTGCTGTCGATTGCCTCCCTTTACCTGCACCAACTGACCACCCAGATTCAACGCGACGCTGCCTTTGTGCGCGCCCGCAACCTGGCCGTGCGGCTCAATGGGCAACTGGATGCGATTAACGCCCAAATTGAAGAAGCCGTGGTGGTGTTGGGCCGCGACGGCACGCTGGATGAACTTAACGGCGCGGCGGCGCGCCTGTTCGGCTACCGCTCCGAAGATGTGACCGGCCTGCCGTTCGACGACGTGCTGATCGGCGACGCGCCGCTGACGAGCCAGATTCAGAAGTGCCTGGAGGGCAGCGCCGAAGCCGGCACGCGCGACTGCCGCCTGCTCAAGCGCAGCGGCGACGCCTTCCCCGCCCTCGTGAATCTGCGCGCCTTGCCCCAAGGCGGCTGCGTGGTCACCGTGCGCGACCTCTCCGCCGCGCAGGACCAGGAACAGCAGCGCGAGCATTGGGACCAATTGGCCTTCTTGGGTCAGGCCACCCACTCCTTCGCGCACCAACTGCGGCACCCGCTGAATAACATCTCCATGGGTGTGCAGTACCTGGCCACGCGCCTGCCCCAGACCGATGAGGAAGTGGCCCGCTCACTGGCCACCATCCAGAGCGAATGCACGCGCCTGTCAGAGATGATGAACGACATGCTCTCGTGGGCCAAGCCGGTGCATCCGGTGCTGGAGCCGACGCAGCTCGCCGACACCATGCGCCGGCTGCTCAACCGCTTCCGGGCCAAGATCGAGCGCCGCAATGTTCGCTTGAGCTACACCGTGGACGACAACATGCCCCAGGTGATGGCCGACGCGCGCCTCCTGGAGCAGGTGTTTGACAACCTGGTGGACAACGCCCTGCAAGCCATGCCGGCCGGCGGGCATTTGATGGTCAACGTCACGACCGACAAGCGGCCCGGCGGCCGGGTGGTGGCCGTGAAAGTCGGCGACTCCGGCCCCGGCATTTCAGAAGAGGCCCAGCGCAAGGTGTTCGATCCCTACTTCACCACCAAGCCCGACGGCACCGGGCTGGGTCTGGCGATCTCCAAGCGGCTCATCACGGTCCACCACGGCGCGATCGGCGTCGAGAGCTTTCCCGGCACCGGCACCATTTTCACGGTCACGCTGCCGGCCCTGACCGACAACCCGCCTGACGAGGCTCCCCGCTCACCCGCACACCTGCCCCACCGATCAGGTGCTGGGTCGGCTAGCGCCGAAGGCGGTGCCGAGTGACCGCAACCGTTCTGCTGGTGGAAGATGACGCCAAGGCCCGCTCGTTTATGGTGCCGATGATTAAAGGCGGCGGCTACGAAGTGCGCGAGGCCGAAACGTTGGCGGCCGCGCACCTGGCGCTGGACCGCGGCGAGGCCGACCTTGTGGTGCTCGACGTGGAACTGCCCGACGGCTATGGCCCGAGCCTGCTAGAGCGGGTGAACCGTGAGATGCCGGGGATGCCGGTGATTGTGGTGACCGGCTTCGGCAACATTGAGATGGCTGTCGAATCCATGAAGGCCGGCGCACGCGATTTCATTCAGAAGCCGGTGGACATGGCGCGGCTGCTGGGGGCGGTGAACAAGGCCGCGGAGCAGGTCGACATGATGCGCGAGTTGAACCACCTGCGGGTGGCGCGCGGGCCCGCCGACGACTGGGTGATGGGTGACACGCCCGCTATGAAGCGCATTGCCGCCGACCTCAGCCGCGTGGCACCCTCGAACGCCACGGTGCTGATCTCGGGCGAAAGCGGCACCGGCAAAGAAGTGATTGCCTCAGCGGTGCACAAGCTGTCGCCGCGCGGCAGCAAGACCTGGGTGCCGGTGAACTGCGCCAACTTCACCGAGACCCTGCTCGACTCGGAGCTGTTTGGCTACGAGGCCGGCTCGTTCACTGGCGCCACCAAGCGCAAGGACGGCCTGTTCGTCACCGCCAATGGCAGCACGCTGTTCCTCGATGAAATCTCGACCATGCGGCCCGAACTACAAGCCAAGCTGCTGCGCGTGCTCGAAGACAAATCCATTCGCCGCATTGGCGGCGCGACCGAGACCAAGGTGGATGTGCGCATCGTGGCCGCCTCCAACCGCAGCCTGCCGGCGATGGTGGCCGCCGGCACCTTCCGCGAGGACTTGTATCACCGCCTGAACGTGGTGGAACTGTACCTGCCGCCCCTGCGCGAGCGCAAGGACGACCTGCCGGCGCTGGTGGGTTTCTTCATCAAGAAGTACAACCGCGAGATGGGCCGCAACGTGCAGGGCATCGGCCCGCAGGTGATGGATAAGCTGCGCGCCTACGAGTGGCCCGGCAACATCCGCCAACTGCGCAACGCCATCGAGCGCGCCATGGTCTTCTGCGACGGCGACACCCTGGAAAGCGGTCACTTCGCCCCCGACCTCCGCTAGGCCAACTTGCAAGGTTGCAACGGGCCGATCAGCGATGCTGACCGGCCCGTTTTTGATTCGCC
>JAYUUW010000816.1:0-1660 GCA_043754665.1 Anaerolineales bacterium
GGCCCTCGTGCTGCGTTTCCCTTCTGTTGGGGTCGGCTCTATGACAACGGCTGCGACTAACTTGGCACTTATGGCGGTGCTAAAACGGGTTCCCGGTGAATGTGGGGCGTTCGATTGGTAGCGCGCGCCGGGCGTTCTCGCGAACGCCCCTACGCGGGCCGTGGTGAAGCAAACGCCTGGGTGATGGCGTACAGCCAAGAGACGACCGCTCTACCTGGTCGCAAAGGTGGCTCAATAAAGCGCCTCGTACAATGCGAGGCGCTTCTGATTTTGATTCGGGTTGTGGGCCGAGCGAGCTAGCCGAGCGCCTCTTCGGCTTTGCCGGCTTCGTAGGCGGCGCGCTGGGCGGGCAGGTAAGCGGGCACGGGCATATCCCACCAGCCGGTGTTCACAGTGGCGGTGCCGAGCTTGCGCTCGACGAGTACCTCGATGAGGGCCGGGCCTTGGCTGGCCAGGGCGCGGCGCACGGCGGGCTGCACCTCATCCGGCGCGGTGATGCGCTGGGCGTGCAGGCCAAAGGCCGCGGCGGTCTGGCAGAAGTTGGGCGAGTACACGCTGCCATCGCGGTGCTCAAAATCGACCACGGTGGTGCGGCCAAAGTTGGCGGTCTGCCCACCTTTGATGGAGCCGAAGCCGGAGTTATTCAGCACTATGAACAGCACCGGCAGGTTGTACATGGCGGCCACGGCCATCTCCTGCATGGTCTGCATGAAGTCGCCGTCGCCGGAACAGCCGACAACCTGGCGGCCGGGGAAGGCCAACTGCACGCCCAGCGCGGCGGGCACGGTGAAGCCCATGCTGCTAAAGCCGCCGCTGGTGATGTGCGTGCGCGGCTCGTAGACCGGAAAGCTCTGGCGCACGGCGGCCTGCACCAGGCCCGCGCCAGAGGTCACAATGGCGTCGCGGGCGAGCACGGCGCGCAGTTCGCGCAGCACGCGGGCCTGGGTGGCGGGCGTGGCATTCGAGTCGCGGTTGACGCTGAGGGCCTGCTCCCACGCGGCGCGCTCGGCCTGGATGGTGGCGAAGTAGTCGGATGAGCGATAGTCGGCGGTGCGGCGCTCCTGGCGCACGGCGTCGAGCAGGTCAATAAGGCCGGCCTTGGCGTCGGCCACCAGGCCAACTTCGGCCGGATAGTTCTTGCCGATCTCGGAGGCGTCGATGTCGAGGTGGATGAGCTTGGTGGGCGGGATGGTGTAGCTGACGCCCTGGCGGAAGGAGGACGAGGTCCAATCAACAAAGCGACAACCCACGGCCAGCAGCACATCGGCCTTGGAGGCCAGAGCATTGGCGCTGTGGCTGGCGGTGGTGCCGATGCCCCAGGCGTTGAGTTCGTGGTCTTCGGGGATGCTGCCCTTGCCCTGCCAGGTGGTGACTACCGCCGCGCCCAGGTACTCGGCCAGGGCCACCAGTTCGCGGGCGGCCTCGGCCAGGATGACGCCGCCGCCGGCCACAATCACGGGGCGCTTCGCGCCGGCCAGCAGGCGGGCGGCCTGCTGGGTGAGCACAGCGTCCGGGCGGGTGCGGCCGGTGGCCACACGATGCTCAAAGTCGGGGATCTCGGCCTCGACCGTCGCGGCCTGCACGTCCATCGGCAGGTCGAGGTGCACCGGCCCGGGCCGCCCGCTGAGCATGGTGTTGAAGGCCCGGTGCATGATGTAGG
>JAYUUW010000817.1:0-1617 GCA_043754665.1 Anaerolineales bacterium
GCGCGGATGCAGCTTAAGCACCGCATTGTCTGGGCCCGGCTGCCGCTCGAAGCGCGCCAGGCCTCCGGCTTCCAAGGCACCGGCGACGCCGACCTGATCAACGTGCTGACCTCCGTGCGCGACGCCGACATTGCCGTGATCTTTGTTGAGCGCACCGATGGCAAAGTCAAGATCAGTTGGCGCTCGGTGGCGGGCATCACCGTGTCGGGCGTGGCGGCGCAGTTTGGCGGCGGCGGCCATGCCCAAGCCGCGGGGGCCGAAGTAACCGGCACGCTGGACGAGGTCGAGGCGCGCGTCCTGGCCGCCACGCGCCTGGTGCTCAAGCCTGCTCCGGCCGCGCCCGCGCTAGCCTGACCGTTGCCGCTGAATGGCCACCTTGCGCGGCATCCTCCTGCTCGACAAACCCACCGGCCCCACGTCGCATGACATGGTTTACGCCCTGCGGCGCGGCACGCATGAGAAACGCGTCGGCCACGCCGGCACGCTCGACCCGCTGGCGACCGGCCTGCTGGTCATGTGCCTCGGCCCGGCCACCCGCCTGAGCGAGTATCTGGCCGGCAAAGACAAGCGCTACCGCGCCACGGTGCGCCTCGGTCAGGCGACCGATACTTATGACGCGCAGGGGGCGGTAGTCTCCGAGAGCGCCGCCGTGCCCGACCTGCCCGCTGTCGAGGCGGCGCTGGCCCGCTTTCGCGGCGAGCAGCAGCAAGTGCCCCCCGCCTTTTCCGCCATCAAACGCAACGGCCACAAAGCCTACGACCTCGCCCGCCGGGGTGAAGACGTGGTGATGGAGCCGCGCACGATCCACATGTACACGATTGAGTTGGTCGAGTGGCAGTCGCCCCTGGCGGTGCTCGACGTGCATTGCTCGGCCGGCACCTACATTCGCTCGCTGGCGCACGATCTCGGGCAGGCGCTTGGCTGCGGGGGGCATCTGGCCGCTCTGCGCCGCACGGCCTCCGGCGCGCTGCGCGTGGAAGACGCCGTGACGCTGCCGGTGCTGGAAGCCGCCTTTGCCGCCGGCGAGTGGGCGCAATATGTGCGCTCGCCCGACGCCGCCGTGCCCGATTGGCCCGCCGTGCGGCTGACCGCCGCCGACGCGACCCGCGTGCAGCGCGGCCAGGCCGTGCCGCTCGACAACGCCGGCTCCACCGGCAAATTCGGGCGCGCGTATAATCCGGCGGGTGAGTTCTTTGCCGTGCTGCGCGCCGACCCCGGCGCGGGCGTCTGGCGGCCCGACAAGGTCTTTGCCGACAACTAACCCCGTAAAGGACACCGCCCAGCGATGCAGCACGTGACCGCCCTAGAAGACCTGCACCTCGACCGGCCGGCGTATCTGACGATGGGCGCGTTCGACGGCGTGCATCGCGGGCACCAGGCGCTGATTGGCGCGATGGTCGCGGCGGCGCACGCGGCAGGCAGTGCGGCGGTGGTGGTCACGTTCCGGCCGCATCCGTCGGTGGTGCTGCGCGGGCGGCGGCCGTTGTTCTACCTCTCCACCCCCGAAGAGAAAGCCGAATACCTCAGCGCGCTGGGCGTCGACGCGCTGGTGACCCATCCCTTTAACACGGAAGTGGCCGCCATTCGCGCCGCCGACTTTGTGACCCGGCTGGTGAC
>JAYUUW010000818.1:0-2606 GCA_043754665.1 Anaerolineales bacterium
TGCTGGCGCGCCCAGGCCGGCACCAGGCCGCCCAAGCGGGCGATAACGGTGAGGCCCTGGTTGGCGGCGTAGTCGACCACCATGTCGGCGTGGCCCCAATCGAATTGGCCCGGCTGGCCTTCGGCATAGGCCCAGGGGAAGTATTCGACGATGGTGGGCGCGCCCATCTGCCGCACGAGTTCGAGCGTGCGCAGCACCTTCCAGGCCTCCACCTCATCGGTCAGCCGCGTGTGAACGCACAGCACCGGGTGCTGGGTGACGACGGTTTGCGGCGGGCCGAGGCGCACGGTGGGCTGCGGCGGCTGCACGCCGAGCAGCACGGCCAGCAGGAGGAGGGTGCGCGCGGCCCAGGACAGCCGGAGGGAGGTGGGCATGGGGTGATTATAGCGGGCGGGCTGAGAGGTCAGAGGTCAGAGGTCGGAAGGATGCGGCATCACCGTCACGGGCGTCGCGCTTGCTGCCGCGTCTGCCGCGCCGCTCACATCGCCGACATGGCTACCCAGACGAGGGTATGGGTCATCCGGTTGTTAAGGGGCGCGAGGTGGAGGCATAGGCCAACGCTCTAGTTGTATAGAAAAAATGTTCGGTTGGCAAGAGGCAGTTTTTGCTAACGACGCACGGCCAAAACGACACCGGCCCGACGCGGGAATGCGCGTTGGGCCGGTGCTGGAATTGAAGCTAGGGGACGGGCGTGTTGAGCGGGGCCGATGGCTCGCTGCTGGTGGGCGTGCTGGTCGGCTGGGTGGGCGTGAAGGTGGGGATGAAGGTCGGCGTCACCGTGACGGTGGGCGTACGGCTCGGCGTGAAGGTGATGGTGGGCGTGCGGGTGATGGTTGGGCGCGGCGTGACCGTGCGGGTGACCGTAGGCGTCGGGGTCGACGTATGGGTCGGCGTGGCGCTCGCTGTGGGCGTGAGCGTGATGGTGGGCGTGGGGGTCAGCGTGGCGGTGGCCGTGCTGGTGGGCGTGGCCGTGGGCGGGTTGACGATGGCGCGCACGCCTGGCGAGCGCCACAGCACCCACAGCAGGAGCAGCAGCACCTGGCCGCCGCCCACCCAACTCCAGCCGGGCAGCGCGCGGCGCGGCGCGGGGTCGGGCGCTTGTTCCCATTCGGTGACCACAGGGGCTTCGTCGGCCCCGGCTGAGAAGGCCACCACGGTTGGTTCATGGGCATGCGCGGGTGCAGGGGCGGGTGGCACGTCGACCGCGGGCGCGTCCGCATCGGGCGCGGCGGCTTCCAGCTCCGCCTCAGCAACGGGTGCGGACAGTGACTCGGCGGCGGGTGGTGCTTCAACGGCCGGCGGTTCGGGCGCAGGGACGGCTTCGGCGGCGGGCGGGGCCGGCGGTTCAACGGGCGGCGGCGCAACAGGCGGTGGGGCCGTGGCCGGCGCAGGCATAGGCGCGGGCGGCGGCGCGACCGGCATCACCACCGGCTGGGGCGGCGGCACAATGCGCTCATTGAGCGCGGCCAGCTCGCCGGGGGCCATGAGGAACATGGCGCGCATGGCCTCGGCCAGAATGCCGGCGGTGGGATAGCGCGCGTCGCGGTTCTTGGCCAGCGCCCGCGCCAGCACATGGTTGAACTCGCTGGGCAGCACGAGGCGCGAAAGCAGGGCCTCGCTGAGCTGCGGCACGGGCGCTTCCAGATGCTGCAAGAGCAGGTCGCCGGTGCTGTCGGCCACATAGGGCTGCCAGCCGGTGAGCATCTCGAAGACCATCACGCCCAGGGCGTACACATCAGCGCGGCCATCGAGCGGCAGGCCGGTGATCTGCTCCGGGCTGAGGTAGGCGGGCGTGCCGGTGGGGCGGGCGGGCGGCATGCCGGGCAGCGGCACCGCACCGTCGGGCGTGCCGTGCAGCAACAGTTCCAGGCCCAGGTCGGCCAGGAAGGCGCGGTTGTGCAGGTCGAACATGACATGCGCGGGGTTCACATCGCCGTGCAGCAGGTGGGCGGTGTGGGCGGCGTCGAGCGCTTCGGCCAGCCGCTGGAGGATGGGCACGACTTCGGCCAGCAGCATGGGGCGGCCATCCATGCGCTCGGCGAGGGTGCCGCCGGGCATGTAGCGCTGCACCAGGTAGTAGGCCACATCGGCGTCAGGCACTTCGCCGCCCTCGGTGCCGTAGTCGAGCAGCGGCACAAGGTAGGGGTGGTCGAGCGCGGCCAGCGCCGGCAGCAGTTGGGCGAAGCGCGCGCCAAAGCCTTCGGCGGCGATGACGGTGGCGTAGAAGACCTTAATCGCCACCTGCTTGCCGGAATCAGGGTCGCGGCCCTGGTAGACCACGGCGGCACTGCCCCGCCCCAGCTCGCGCAGGATGCGGTAACGACCAATCTTTTGAACAGCCATGCCCGTATTGTAGCGGAGAGCGGGGGAAGACGTAAACCGGCGGCGCCAGTACTCAGGTCGGAGCGGCTAAGGATGGCGGCTGTCTTTGACCCCGGCAGTGGACGCTACGCAGCGTGGGTTGCCACTCATCATTATTGACTGAGGCTACGTCGCACTTCACAACGTCAGCGGACCGGCTCACCGCACAATGAATCCTTGAGACCTAGTATCTGACCCTCTGCGAAAAACGCAGCACTTCGGGCCGGCGAGGCCGGCCCTCGTGC
>JAYUUW010000819.1:0-12185 GCA_043754665.1 Anaerolineales bacterium
TGGGGCGGCGCGGCCTCCAGCTCGATGTCTTTACCCGCTCGCAAGATCAGCACCAGCCGCACGTCAAAGAAGACCTGGGCTACGGCAACCGCGTCATCCACATCCCCGCTGGGCCGGAGGTGCCGCTGTCGAAAGACATCCTCTACACCCACGTGCCGGAGTTCGTCGGCGGCGTGCGCGAGTTTGCCCGCGCCCAGGGCGTCAGCTACGACCTCATCCACAGCCACTATTGGCTCTCCGGCGTGGCGGCGCGCAGCCTGCGGGCCGCCTGGGGCGTGCCGTTTGTGCAGATGTTCCACACCCTCGGCCATATGAAGAACCGCGTGGCCCAGTCGGCTACTGAGCGCGAAGGCGACCTGCGCATCCGGGTGGAGACTGATTTGCTGCACGAGGCCGACCGCATCATCGCCGCCACCCCCGCCGAATTGGCGCAGTTGCAATGGCTCTACCGGGCCGATATCCGCCGCGTTACTGTTATCCCCCCCGGCGTCGACCTCAACCACTTCTATCCGCGCCCGGCCGCCGAGGCCAAGGCCCGCCTGGGCATGGACCCCAACCTCCAACTGCTGCTCTTTGTCGGGCGCATTGAGCCGCTTAAGGGCATCGAAACGCTGTTCCAGGCCGTCGCCCGCCTGCGCGACCGGGGCGTGTGCGAGGTGAGCCGCACCTGCGTGGCCCTCGTCGGCGGCAACCCCGGCGCGGCTGATACCGCCGCCGACTTCAACACCGAGCTAGCCCGCCTCAAGGCCCTGCGCGACGACCTAAATCTCACCGACCTCGTGACTTTCCTCGGCGCGCAGGACCAGGACGCGCTGCCTGACTACTACGCGGCCGCCGAGGCCGTCATCATGCCGTCGCACTATGAGTCCTTTGGCATGGTGGCGCTAGAGGCCATGGCCTGCGGCACGCCCGTCATCGCCTCCGAGGTCGGCGGGCTGGCCTACCTCGTCCGCGATGGCGAAACCGGCTTTCATGTGCCCGACCGCGACCCCGAGACGCTGGCCGACCGCATCTGCATGATCCTCTCCAACCCCGACCGCCGCCGCCGGTTGGGCGAACAGGCCGCGCGCCACGCGCAAGCCTACGCGTGGACCCTCATCGCCGAGCGCATCGTCGAAGTCTACGACGCCGTGCTCAGCCAGCGCCGCCAGCCGCACGCCGCCTAGCCCCCTTAAACAGAACGGGCCGGTCAGCAGCGCCGACCGGCCCGTTGCGGTATGGTGTTCGTGCCGCCGGCTTACTTGCGGTGGCCGTTCACATAGCTGTCGTTCAGCGCGAACAGCGCGCACCGGTACGACGCAAACGATGTCAGCTCGACCAGCTTCTTCTCGCGCGCATCCTTGCGCACCCACAGGTCGAGCGCGCCGGCCCGCGCGCTGCACTTATCGAGGAAATCCTTCACTACCGTGTCGTCGGTGCCGACCCAGCGGCTAATCTGCTGGCTGATGTTGCGCTTGTGCTTGCGGATGAAGTTGTCGGCGCGCACATAGTCGCGCTCGCGCCGGCGCTGGTCGCGCAACACCGGGTTCTTCCAAAACAGCTCACCCAGGTCCGGGTCAATGTAGCCGGTGGCCTTACGGCGGTACTTGGTGGTCCGCGCGTACAAGAACTTGGCCAGCGGCAGCTTGAACTCTTGCAGTGGCTCCCACAACACCGGCCGCTGGTCGATCACCGGCTCCGTGCGCCGCAGCTCTTTGACAATCTGCTCCACAAACTCCAGCTTGCGCAGCGCGCCCGGATACAGCTTATAGACCCGCCGCCAGTTGTAATCCGGCTGGAGCCAGACGCTGAAGGTCTCGGCAAAGTCGTCGTCGGGGTGCTTCTGGGCGTAGTGGTCGCCGTTGGGGTTGACGTAGTCGCGGCTCCACGGGTTGGCGCGCTCCACGTAGCGGTTGGTCACGGGGTAAGTGGTGAAGTAGTTGCCGCGCACATTGAACATCTCGCGGAAGTCTTTGCGCCGGTAGAGCTTGTAGGCATACGAGAAGGCGTGGCCCACCTCGTGCCGCAGGATGTTGACGACATCGTCGAAGTTGTAGCGGAAGCCGCGGAACTCCTCATTCAAGTCCTTGAGCAGCGGGCTGCAATCGTAAAAGCCCATGGCAATGCTCGTGGACCCGGTGATGGTGCCGTAGCCGGTCGAGAGGTAGAACTGCGGCTGGAGTTTGTTTAAGCCCATGCGCTTCATATCCGCGCGCGTCAGGCGAATCGCTTCCGCCAGCTCGCAGCCTTCGACCGTGACGCCCAGCTTGTTCAGCGGCGTCAGCAGCAGCTCGAGCTTTTGCGTGTCGGTATTGAACAACAAGTCGCGTGAGCGACGCATCGTCAGTCAACCATCCTCGTGGGGGTCACGGTCGTCACCCTGTCTCCCCAAGACAGGCGCCGCCTCAAGTTGTATGTCGGAGTGTTCGTTTCAACGGCGCTCGGGGAGAGCGCAAGCCACTGTCCGGTCAGCCCGATAGGGCGGTAAGCAGGGCGGTTTTGGTCCAACTTTGTGCTTCGCCGCCTCTACTCGTAGCGGCGATTATACCAGCCCCGTTGTTGATTTTTGCCCAAAGAGTCGGGACTTCTGGAAATCCTAACCAACCCAGAACCGGCTGAAAACGCGGCAAAAACGGCCTATTTGGGGTTGACATAACGTGTTGCGCCGGCCAGCCCTGGCGGGGCGCCCGCCAGGGACGCCAGGACTAGGGGGCGCCAAAAGTCCGGCGGTTAGGACTGGGAAGGCGGTTAGTGCCGGCTTCCTTGCTGGCTTCCTTGGCAGGGGCCAAGCGGTGTGTTTGGCAGCGGAGGTGATGTCAAGCGGGTCGAGCGGGGTCTAGTTCGGCATGAACACGCGCACTTCGGTGCCGCCGCTCTCCACCGGCCGCACGCTGAGTTGCCCGTGCAGCGCCTGGGCGCGGTCACGCATATTCACTAAACCGTGGCCCATGCGCTGTTCGGTCTCGGCCGTGCTGAAGCCGCGGCCATTGTCCCGAATCAGCAGGACTACGCCGTCAGTCTCCGCCTCAAGGGCGACATCCACATGCGAGGCGCGGCTGTGCTTCGCCGCATTGCTCAGCGCCTCTTGGGCGATGTGGAACAGTGCCAGGCGCCCCTCCGGCTGCAGTTGCGCGTCAGCGGTGCTGTCGGCCGAAAACGTCACCGCGATCAAGGTGTTCGCCTTGAACTCGGTCAGCAGCCGTTCGAGCCCCACCACCAGGTTGTCACCCTGAAAGCGGCGCGGGCGCAGGTCGAGAATGTAGGCCCGAATGTCGCGGATGGTGGCGTTCAGCGCCTCGACGGCGCTGCCCAGCCGCTCTTGCGCCCCCGGCACCTCGCCGTCGTCCAGTTGGGCGCGCACGAACTCCAGCGTCAACCCCACCGCGTAAATCGACTGGATGATGCCGTCGTGCAGGTCCATGCCGATGCGCTGGCGCTCTTCCACCACGCTGAGGTGTTGCACCCGCGTATACAGGCGTGCATTGTCAATCGCCGCCCCGGCATGGACGGCCAGCAATTCAATCAGGTGCTGGTCGTCGGCGGTGAATTCGTCCGACTGGCGTTTGTCGGTGAGGTAGAGGTTGCCCAGCCGTTCGCCCTTGCGCGTAATCGGCACGCCCAAGAAGCTCGTCATCGGCGGGTGATTGGGCGGAAAGCCCACTGAGCGGGGGTGTTCGTGCAGGTCTTTCAGGCGCAGACTCTGGCCCGCGTGCAGCAGCACCCCCAAGATACCGTGGCCGCGCGGCCGGTGCCCAATGCGGGTTTCCGCCTCCGCCGACAAGCCGGTGGTCACAAATTCGGCCAGGAACTCGCCGGTCTCGTCCGGCACGCCCAAGGCGGCGTATTGGGCGTCCGCCAAGTCCGCCGCCGCCTTCACAATGCGGCGCAGCGTGTCGGCCAGCGACAAATCGCCGGCAATGGCCAGCGCCGCTTCGCGCAGCGCCCACAACTGCCGGTTGCTTTGCTCGGCCGCTGGTTTGTTCCTGTCTGGTGTGGGCATGGATAGTGAGTCGGCTCCGCGCTTGGGCCTGGCCGACCAGCCGTCGGCGGTCACGGCGGTAATCTACTCGCCCACTTTGAGATTATGTTTGGTGGCGTAGGCCGCCGCCTCGGCGCGGTTCGCCACGTTGAGCTTGCCCAGGATGTTGCTCACGTAGTTACGCACGGTGCCTTCGCCGAGGTGCAGCGCCAGCGCGATCTCGCGGTTGGTTTGCCCTTGGGCCACCAGCGCCAGCACGCGCCGCTCCTGCTCGCTCAGCATGGCAAACGCCGCCGACTGCTGATCGTGAGCGGCGCGTCGCACCTGCGCAAACACGCGCTCGGTCAGCGATGGATCGAGCAGCGCCTGGCCCTGGCCGACGGCCTGCAAGGCCCGCACCACATCTTGGCCGCCCGCCTGCTTGAGCACATAGCCGGCGGCGCCCGCGCGGATGGCTGCAAACAGCACATCATCTTCCGCGTAACTGGTGAGCATAATCACCTTGATGTTGGGCATTTGGGTGACGATCTCGCGGCAGGCGTCGACGCCGCTGCTGTTGCCCAGGCGGATGTCCATCACAATCACATCGGGTTGGAAGGCCAGGGCCTTAGTGACGGCCTCGGCGGCGGTGTCGGCCTCGGCAATTACTTCCATATCTGGATGGCGGTCAATCAGGGCCTTGAGGCCCAGGCGCACCACTTCGTGGTCATCGACCAGCATTATTCGTTGTCGGGTCATATTTGGATTGTACTTGCCTCGTGACGAATGCGCCACTGCCGTTCTCGGCGGCGGCTGGCGCGCAAATAAAAATCACCCGCGGTATCAGGTGATTTCAGTGCCCTCGGCAGGATTCGAACCCACAGCCGCTTGATCCGAAGTCAAGTGCTCTGTCCAGTTGAGCTACGAGGGCGTGAAAAAACCACGCGGTTTCGGCTGTCCGTTGCTTCCAGCCGGTCCGACTAGTCCAGCCGGTCCAGCGCGTTAACTGCTCCGAAACCACCCTCCCCTGTTTTGGACCGTCGCGCCGACCGGATGCCATGAATTATACCAGCGTCCAAATCAACCTCCTCCCAGCGCCGACTCAAGACTTTCTCCTGGGCTTCCGTTCAGGGCTCTGTTTTCAGCCTTAGGCGTCGGGGCCGTGCTCTATGTTCGGCCCGTTATGGTTGGAGTTGTGGGCAGGCGCCGACGGTGGGTAACCTCGACCCAGAACGCTCGTCATGGGTTGGGTCCCGTGACGACGCCGATTCGGGTGGTTTGGTTGACATTCAGCTGCACTGGGCAGGCGTCGTGGCGCAACGGGCCTTGAGGCGCTTAAAGCTATCGCCCTTGGCTCTAGTCCGATCCCACGGCAGGCATTGGTCGACGAACTAATTTGGGCAACGATGTTTGGTAGGCGAAGTCGTTAGGCAGCTTCCTTGCCAGTTGGTGTTCGCGGCTCAGGGCGTTCGCGCCGGGGACCAAGTTCATCGACATTGGGCGCATTGGCCGGGCCACGCCGGCGCCGCGCCAGTACAAAGTTCACCGTCAAACACATATTAATGTCACTTCTTGACTCTCCCGTTGGGCGCGATGATGGTGACCTGGGGGCTGCCACCACCTCGCGCAGAAAGGAACAACGCGAGGAGCGACATGGCGGTTGGGCAGTTCGCTGGCGAGGCGCTGCCGATGGCGCCGGGCGCGCCGAATCCTGACCAGCGCCGGAACCCCCAGCGGCGGGCGGGCAAGGTGGTCATTGTCGGCGGCGACCTGCGTTTGGGCAGCCCCATGCCGTCGGTGACCCGGTATCAAGGGAAGCCGTGTAGCGGTGTCGAGAAGGGACAGAAATGACGATGGACGTGTCTGATTCGGTAGTGCCGCTGCGGGCCGACGACCTGGCGCGCGAGAACCACGCCTTGCGCGGCGAGTTGGAGGCGCTGCGCCGCCAGCAGCGCGCCATGTGGTCGATGCTGGCCGATGCCGGGCGGGCCCTGCAAGTATCGTCGGCGTCCATCAAGGCCGCCGTGTCGAGCCTGCTCGATCACGACATCTTCTGGGACGCGTCGAACCAACACGAATTCCTCGAAACCATCAACGCCAGCGCCGACCAGGTGGGGCGGATGATCCGGCTGCTGGCTTTAACATTTCAGTCGCAGGCCGGGCGGCTGGATTTGAAGCGGTCGCCGAACGTTCTGACCGACATTCTGTCGGCCATGAAAAACCCACCGCTGCCGCTCTACCCGCGGTTACCTCTGGAGATGCCTCTGCCAACCAGCGGCCGGCCGGTTCTGGCCGACGACGAGCACTTGACGCTGGCATTGCAACTCCTGTTGGAGGTCTTCGCCAGCCGGGTGGCCCAGCCGCCGCTGCGCGTGCGGGTGACCGAAGAACCGACCAGTTGGCACCTGACGCTAACCGGCTTGCAGGCCGCCGCGGCCGCGTTGGTTCCGGCGCAGTTGGCGCTACCACCCGACGAACTGGTGCCCGCCGGCGATTTGCCGGCCGAGAGCCGGCTGCGGCTGCTGGTGGCCTGCCGGCTGCTGCAGTTGCACGGCGCCCAGGCCTGGGTCAGTGCGGCGGAGGCGGGGGAACTGAACCTGCGGTTACCGGCGGCTCCAGGGCCGGCCTCGCAGGGATGGTGATATGGAACCGGCCAAGATTCTCCTGATCGGCGACGAGCCGAACATCCTGCGGACCCTCAAGCGCAACCTGCTCAGCCGCGGCTACGACGTGCTACTAGCCCTCGACGACCAAGAGGCCGTTGACATCATCGCCGCCCAGTCGCCCGATCTGTTCATCCTCAACCTCGATTTCACCACCGTGCAGGTCGATGGGCTGGCCCTTTGCATCCGGCTGAGCCAACTGAGCCAATCGCCCGTCATTGTGCTCTCAGCGGTAGGTTCTGACAGCACCAAAGTGCAGGCCCTCGACCAGGGCGCCGATGACTATGTGGTGCTGCCCTTCAGCATGGATGAGTTTCTGGCGCGCGTCCGGTCGGCCCTGCGGCGCTGGTTTGCCTCCAAGATTGAGCCGGTGACGCACAGCCTGCTGCTGTTCCGCGACCTGCGGGTTAACCTCGATGCCCGCCAGGTGACCGTCTGTGGCCGGTCGGTGCATTTGACTCCGCGCGAGTACGACATCCTGGTGCACTTGGCCCAGCATGCCGGCAAGGTCGTCACCCATCGTGATCTACTCCAAGCTGTGTGGGGCGATCAATATGGCGACGAGCGCGAGTACCTGCGCGTGTTTGTCTCGCAGCTGCGCCACAAGATCGAGGCCGATCCCTTGCACCCGGTCTACTTTCTCACCGAACCAGGTGTCGGCTATCGCTTTGCGAGCGACGCCGACTAGGCTGGCGGGCGGCCCGAGCGATCAGCCCAAGGCGACCCAGTTTGTCGCCACGCTCACAAATGTCATGGCCGTATACGTGCCTTTCATCCTCATCGCCGCGTCTTTACTGTTTCTTTACACCCCATTGATTCGATCCTAACCGGCCGCGTGCTACAAGAATCACAGAAGTACGCTTGGCAGCCACACATCGACGGTCTCATCGTCACTGCGACCGCCAGCACCAGTGTTCAACCTAGGCCCCGCTGTGGGCATGACGACTGATTGCGAAGGGAGGCCCGCTTCTCAAGCGCCCGAACACCAACTCTTCTAGTGTCTCCATTCTAGATCCAGTTCTCACGAAGTCTTTGCAGGAGCGTAAGCACATGAAAAACACTAAGAAAGTAGTGACTTGGACCTTCATGCTGGCGATGATTGCCTCCGCCTGCAATCCGTCCACACCCGCCCCGGTCGTGCCGCAAGCCACGCAGCCACCAGCCGCGGTTGTGGAAACCATCAAAGTCGGCGCCCTCTACCCGCTGACCGGCGCCGATGCCGGGTGGGCGGGCGACCCGTACATCAAGTCGCACCAGTTGGCCATCGATGAAATCAACGCCGCCGGCGGCATTGCCTGCCTGGCCGGCGCCCAGCTCGAGTTGGTCAAGGGCGACACCGAAGGCACCGCCGAAGCCGGCAATTCCGAGATGGAACGGCTGATTACGCAAGAAGGCGTCGTGGCTGTCTTTGGCTCGGCCCTCAGCGGCACCACCCTCCCGGCCTCCGAAATCGCCGAGCGGTACACTGTGCCCTACATCGTCCCGAATGCGCTCGACGGCACCATCACCTCGCGCGGCCTGAAGTACACCTTCCAGACCGTCTCGACCCTCCAGCAGTGGGGCGCCGACGACGCGGCCTGGGCCAAGGCCAACGGCGTTCAGACCGCCGTAATCACGGTCCCGAACTTCACTTTCGGCGCCGAAGTGGAAGACACCTGGAAGAAGGGGTTGGAAACCGAAGGGATCACCCTGCTCGACACCATCATCTACGATGGCAGCGCCCAGGACTTCACCGACACCATCCTCAAGGTTAAGCAGCTCGACCCCGATGCCTGGTTCCTGCTGGGCAACAACCAGTCGCCGCTGATCATCAAGCAGGCGAAGGAACAAGGCTATTGGCCCAAGATGGGCATCATCACCCTGGGCTCCGGCTTCGCCACCTCGTTCTTCCTCAGCGAAGTGGGCGCCGACCTGGCCGACGGCATCATCGTCACCTCCGACTTTGCGCCGGTCAGCAGCCTGAACGTCAGCGAAGAATTCAAGACGACCTTCAAGAACTACACCGGCCAAGACCTGGGCGGCACCTACAACACCACCTATGCCTCCACCTGGCTGTTAGCCGATGCGCTCGAGAAGTCGTGCTCGACCGACCCCAAGGCCCTGGCCGACACCCTGCACACCACCACCTTCACCGATGGCGAAGGCAAGTGGGGCTTCCAGTGGCCCGAAGTGTCGTTCAGCGCCGACGGCCGCCTGGAACAGGCCGCCTCGGTCATCGCCCAGTGGCAGGGTGGCCAGCAAGTGGCCATCTGGCCTGATAGCCTCAAGGCGGCCGACGCTGTGTGGCCCGTTCCGTCGTGGGACGACCGCACCGGCCTGACCGTGCCGCCCACCGCCCAAGCCGTGGCCACGGCCGATCCGGCGCTGGCTTCCCCCTACTCGCAAGCGCTCCTGGCCGACATGGCTAAGACCGTCGACACCAGTGCCTATGTCAAGGACGGTCCCTACGTCATCGCCGTCTCGCAGCAAGACCCCAGCAATGGCTGGGGCAACACCTACAACGTCACCATCGATGCCTACGGCCAGATTTTGGTAGCCGACGGCACGTTGGCGAAGCCCCTGCTGTTCTCAGCCACCAATGACGCCAATCAGCAGATTAGCGACATCGAGAACTTCATCGAGCAAGCGCCCGATGCCATCGTGGTCGAGCCGCTCGGCCGCGCGGCCACCACGGCGGTCATCCGCCGCGCCATCGAAGCCGGCATCCCCGTGATCCTATGCGGCAACGGCATCGAAGGCGAAGACTTCACCACCCGCGTCGACGTCGACTTCTACGAAGTGGCCTACAAGTCCGGCGACGGCCTGGCCCAACTGATGGGCGGCCAGGGCAAGATCGTGTTCTTCAACGGCATCGCCGGCGTCGACTCGACCGAGACCTGGCGCGCGGCGGCGCTCGATGCGCTGTCGCACTACCCGGGCATCGAAGTCATCGCGGAAGAATACGCGCAGTGGAACATCGCCACCGCCAAGCAGAAGATGGAAGCGCTGATGGCTGCGCACCCGCAGATCGACGGCGTGTGGGCCGGCGGCGGCGAAATGGCCCTGGGCGCTGCCCTGGCCTTCCAAGATGCCGGTCAGACCGCGCCCGCCTTTGGCATGGTCAACGTCCCCAACGGCTTCCTGCGCCTGGCGCAAGAGTACAACTATCGGTTTGTGGGCTCGCCCGACCCGCCCTCGATGTCGAAGTACTGCCTGCAGACGGCCGTCGACATCCTGCAAGGCAAGCCGGTGCAGAAGTTCATCAGCCTGCGCACCCTGATGGCCGGCGCTGAGCCGTACGATCAGACCAGCTTTGCGCAGTGGTACGTGCCGGAACTGAATGACGACTTCATTCCGCCGGCGACCGTCGATGTGCAGTACTACATCGATGGCGGCTTCGGACGCAAGTAAGCGCTGCGACTGACGCCCCCGGTTAGAAGCCGGCGGCCGGGCCTACCCAGGCCCAGCCGCCGGCCACCAACCCGCCCCTGCCGGGCGCTCCGCCCGGCCTAGTCTGGCAGGAACGCTTATGTCTCAGCCCGCCGCCCCTGTCCGCGCGCCCGCGCCGATCATCACCCTCACCGCTATCAGCAAGTCGTTTGGCGGCATTCAGGCCTTGAACGGCGTATCGTTTGACCTGCGGCCGGGCGAAGTGCACGCCTTGGTGGGCGAAAACGGGGCCGGCAAGTCGACCCTCATCAAAATCATCAGCGGCGCTTACACGCCCGACGCCGGCACCCTCACCCTGGGCCAAACCACCTACGCCGGTCTCGCGCCGGAACAAGCCCGCCGGCTGGGCGTGGGCGTGGTCTACCAAGAATTCAACCTGCTGCCGGAACTGTCGGTGGCCGAAAACATCTTCCTCAGTGAGCCGCCGCTGCGCCGGTTTGGGCTGATTGATACGGCCGGGCGCGCGCGCCAGGCCTCGCAGTTGCTCGAACGGCTGGGGGCGCACCTCACCATTAGCCCCAGCGCGCTGGTCAAAAATTTAACCGTCGGCGAGCAGCAGCTCGTCGAAATTGCCAAGGCCCTGGCGACCCAGGCCTGCATCCTCATCATGGATGAGCCCTCGGCCGTGCTGCCCAGCCGCGAGTTGGGCCGGCTGTTTGCCGTCATCCGCGCGCTGCGGGCTGAAGGCGTGGGCGTCATCTACATTTCGCACCGTCTGAACGAAATCTTTGAACTGGCCGACCGCGTGACGGTGCTGAAAGACGGCCAGACCATGGCGACCAAGACCGTGGCCGCCACCAACACCGCCGAACTGGTGCGGCTGATGGTCGGCCGCCCGCTCACCGACATGTATCCGGCCCCTGACAACCCTCCCGGCGACGTGCTGCTGGAAGTGAAGCAGTTATGCGTCGAGGGCACGGTCCACGACATTGACTTGACCGTGCGCGCGGGCGAGGTGGTGGGCCTGGCCGGGCTGGGGGGCAGCGGCCGCACCACCGTCTGCCGGGCGCTGGTGGGGCTGGGCCGCATTCACTCCGGCGAGGTGCGCTACCTGGGCCGCCCGGCCCCGCGCACGCCCGCCGCCGCCGCGCGGGCCGGCCTGGTGCTCATTCCCGAAGACCGCAAAGCCTACGGGTTGGTGCTCAACCAGACCATGCGCTTCAACCTGGCGCTGCCCAACCTGTTCCAATTTCAGCGGCTGGGTGTGCTGCAAGGGGCGGCCGAGAGCGCGGCGGTGGCGCGCACAATTGGCGAAATTCAGATTCGGCCGGCCAGCGCCGAGATCGCAGCCGAGAACCTAAGCGGCGGCAACCAGCAAAAGGTGGTGGTGGGCAAGTGGCTGCTCGCGCACCCCAAGCTGGTTATTTTTGATGAACCCACGCGCGGCATCGACATCGGCGCGAAAGCGGAAATTTATCACCGCATCCGCAAGCTGACCCAGCAGGGTGTGGGCGTGCTCATGGCGTCGTCGGAGCTGCCCGAGCTGATCGGCATGAGTGACCGCATTCTGGTCTTCCACGAAGGCCGGCTGGTGGGCGAACTGGCCCGCCCCGACTTTTCGGAAGAGGCCATCATGCACTTGGCAACAGCGGCTGAGGCCGTGGCGGCCTAGGGCGCGCCGCGCGCCGGCAAAGGTGAGGTATGGCTACTTCTGTTGACGCACTGCGCCCGGCGAGCGCCCAACCCATCGCCGCCCGCTGGCTGATATTTCTGAAAAACAACGCCTCCATCGTGCTGATCTACAGCCTGATCATTATCTTGGGCGTCGCGACGGCGCTGATGGCTGAGAACTTCCGCAGTCCGTCCAATCTCGTCAATATCCTGCGCCAGTCGATTGTACTGGGCCTGATCGCCATCGGCCAGAGCGTAGTGGTGCTGACCGGCGGCGTGGATATGTCGGTGGCGATGATGGCCCGCATCGTGGCGCTGACCGTGGCGACCCTGTTCGCGGCCAACAGCAGCAACCCGGCGCTGATCGTGCCGCTGCTGCTGCTGGGGCTTGTACTGGGCGGAGCGCTGGGCGGCCTGAACGGGCTGATGATCACCCGCACCCACGCCAACCCCTTCATCATCACCTTCGGCGTGGCGGGCATCCTGCGCGGCATCAACCTCGCCATTGCCACCACGCCCATCCGGGGCATCCCCGACGCCTATCT
>JAYUUW010000820.1:0-4210 GCA_043754665.1 Anaerolineales bacterium
CAGCGCCGCCCAGCCCGGCAGGTCGAGGCCGGCGATGAGCAAGACCTGATCGAAGAAAAAGCCGCCGCCCTGCATGCACACAGCGGCGGCAATGGTCAGCAGGCCGGCCGCGACCAGCAGGCCATAGCTGCCGCAGCCGGGGGCGGTGGGAGAGGGGGAGGAGGTGTCAGGAGGCTGCATGGGAGATTGGAGGTCGGAGGTCAGAGGTCGGAAGTCAGAGAAAAGCAGGCAGCGGATGGCAGGGTTGATGATTCATCGCAAGAGGGTTGGGATGGAATTCTGCGGCGTCGAATCGTGGCTCAGGCAGGCGGCGGTTGAGGGCAGGTGGGCGGGTGGAACGGCCGAGAGTGTTGAAGGTCACGCTTACGCCCAAACCAAGATTGGACCACCACCCTGCCCTCCCAAGCCATTTGCGTTCACCCGCGCCGCCGTCGCCGCATCGACCTTCCGACTTCTGACTTCTGACCTCCGACCTCCACCTCTAGCTCGCCAAACTCTCCGCCACCAACTCGGCCACATCGCGCACCTGCATGCTGCTCTGGGCGGTGGTGGCGGCGTCGCTGAGCATAATCATGCAGAACGGGCAGGCCACCGCCAGCGTGGTCGCGCCGGTAGCGGCGGCGCTGGCTTGCGCTTCGGCGAAGCGGTTGGCGCTCACGCGCTGCTCGCCGGCCTCTTCCTCCTTCCACATTTGTGCGCCGCCCGCGCCGCAGCAGAACGATTGGCGGCCGTGGCGCGGCAGCTCGGTCACGGCCGCGCCCGCGCCGGTGAGGGCCGCGCGCGGGGCCTCAAACACGTTGTTGTGGCGGCCCAGGTAGCAGGGATCGTGGAAGGCCACGTTGGCGGTGCGGGTGGGGTCGGTCTTGAGCCGGCCGGCGGCTTGCAGGTCGGCGATCAGCGCGGTGTGGTGCACTACCTCGTACTGCCCGCCGAAATCGCCGTACTCGTTCTGGAGCGTGTGCAGGCAGTGCGGGCAGGTGGCGACGATGCGGCGCTTGGGCGTAACGGCGGGGGCGGTTTCATCCACCAGCACGGCGTTGAGCGTCGCCACGTTCTGCGTCGCCATCTGCGTGAAGAGAAACTCGTTGCCCGAGCGGCGGGCGGCGTCGCCGGTACAGCGCTCCTGCCGGCCGAGCACGGCAAAGTTCACGCCGGCGGCGGTGAGCACCTGCACAAAGGCGCGGGCGGTCTTGCGGGCGCGCGGGTCGGTGGCCGGGGCGCAGCCCACCCAGTAGAGAATTTCAAAATCGGGGTTCTGCTCGACGGTCGGCACCGTGAGGCCCTCGGCCCATTCCAACCGGCTCTCGGGGCTGACGTTCCAGGGGTTGCCCTGGCGCTCCATGCCCTTGTAGGCGTTTTGCAGTTGGTCGGGGAAGCTGCTCTCCATCAGCACCAGATGGCGGCGCAGGTCGAGGATGTCGCGCATGGGCTCGTTGCCGACCGGGCAGATGTCGACACACGCGCCGCAGGCGGTGCAAGCCCACACTTCCTCCGGGTGGATGGCAAACTCCAGCAGGCCCTGGGGCGAGGGCTGCCCGGCGGCCAGCGCGGCGCTGTGCTCGTTGATGAAGTAGCGCTTGTTGATCTCCAGCGCGGCGGGTGAGAGCGCCTTGCCGGTGACGTTGGCCGGGCAGGCATCTTGGCAGCGGTTGCACATGATGCAGGCGTAGGCGTCGAGCACCAGCTTCCATTCCAAATCTTCGAGCTTGGCCGCGCCATATTGGGTGACGGTCTCGTCGTCAAAATTGATAGCGGCCAGTTGGCCCATCGACTGGCGCTCGGGCCGCAGCAGAAAGTTGAGCGGCGCGAGGAACAGGTGCAGGTGCTTGCTATACAGGAAATAGGGGATGAAGGCCAGGATGGTGCCGAGCGCGCCCCAGAAGAAGACATGCTCCAGTACGGTGAGCGCGGCCGGCGGCAGCGGCAGCCAAGCCAGCCGCACCAGGTTGGCGAACGGCCGCCACGGGTCGGGGCCGTGGGCGGCCAGCGCCACGCTGTCGCCCAGGAAGCGCGAGCCGACGTGCACCAGGATGAAGCCGCCCACGATGGCCGAGTCGCGCCGGATGCCGCCGGCCCGGACCTGGGGGTGCAAGGTGGTGGCGGGGCGGAAGCGGAAGGCCGGGGCGCGCAGGGCGAAGCGGCGCAGCAGCAGCGCGGCCATGCCGGTCAGCGCGAGGGCGCTGAGCACGTCGGCGATCAGGCGGTAGGTGCGGCCCAACGGCCCCGCGCCGAGGAAGACGAAGTTGGGCAGCAGGCCTTGCAGCACATCACCCAGGTTGACGAGCAAGTAGTAGATGAAGGCCCAGCCCACGAAGGCATGCAGCAGGCTGGGGACGAGGCGGGTGCGCCAGGTGGGCAGGAACGCGCCGGCCTGAACGACGGCCTGCACCAGCCGTTGGCCCAGGTGTTCGAGCGACACCGGCCCGCGCCCGCGCCGCACGATGCGGCGGATGCGGTCGGCGGCGCGCACGGCCGCCGCGACGGAGGCCACAGACAGGAGCACGAAGGCGAGCTTTTCAACAATCGTGAGCATGGGGCGTCCTTGAGTAGAGGCTGGCCCCAATGTAGCACAAGGGCGCGGGGGACGCGAGGGACGCGGCGACCGTGGGGCTGAGGGGGAAAGGCGTTGGCCACGAATGGACACGAAGGAGAGAACGAATGGGGCACGCAGGCGGTTGGGGAGCACAGCGGCAGCGCATGAGGCGAGGCGGGAACGGGAAGGCGGAGAGGGGGTGGTTGGCTGGCGCTTAGGGGGGCGGCGGTTAGTGCGCCGCCGCCGGGCGCGGGGCGGCCAGGTAGGCCTGCACGTCGGTGAGCGCGAGCTTGTACAGGCGCAGCAGTTCGCGTTCGTTGTTGCGGTAGCGCTTGACGGTTTGCAGGGCGCAGGCCTGGCAGCCGCGCATGGCTCGGAACGAATCGGCCTCGCAGTCGAGGCAGCCGTCGAGCCGAATCATCATCAGCGCGAAGGCCAAACGCTCGGGGTCAGTCTCGTCCAGGTCGGTCACGCGCTCGACCAGGCGGCGCCACTCGGGGCCGCTGGATTCGCGCAAGGCCGGGATCACCCTGGTCGGAAACAAGATGTCCGTGTTGACGTACATGGGCCACCTGGTGTCAGCGGTGCGAGACGCTTTCAGCGGGTCGGGCAGGCGGCGCGCCCCCCGCGCACTGCCTACAGGCCGAATTATAGAGAGGGCGAGTCGCAAACGCAATAGGCAGAGTGGGAGGGGTGCATCCGGCGATGTTGGCCAACTTTGACCCCGGCGGTTGTCCCAAAGGGATGCTTCGCTAAAACCGCGGGCAACAGAAGGCGAAGCCCGCAGCCCTTTGGGCCGTCATGACCTGCGCGGGCTGGGAGCGCAGCGCTGTAAAAGCGCTGCGGCCAATAATCTCGGATGCACCCAGTGAGAGGTAAAGAAAGAGAAGAAGGCAGGTCAGAGGGGTGGGGCTGGGCAGGCGGTTTGGGCGCGGCAGGGATAGAATAGAGCCGGCGAGGCGCGCCACACTAAAGGAGTAAAGCGAATGGCATCCGAACTGGAGACGTACGCGCAGTTGTTTGCGAAGCACCACGAGGCGGCGCAGGCCACGCTGGCGGGCCTCTCGGCGGCGGCGCTGAACTGGCGGCCCCTGCCGGTGCGCGCCGGCGAGCACCCGGACACCAACACCCTGGCCGGGCTGGGCACGCACCTGGCCGGGTCGCAGCGCTATTGGCTGGGCGAGATGTTCGCCGGGCGCAACCCGGCGCGCGACCGCGAGGCCGAGCTGGGGGCCAGCGCCGCCGGCCCGGCCGAGCTGCTGGCCGATCTGGCCGAGGCCGCGCAACGGGTGCAGGCCACGCTGGCCGGCATGCCGCCCGCCGCACTGGAGGAGACGGTGCCGTACCGCAACAACCCAGTGACTAAGCGCTGGATGCTGGGGCACATGCTGTCGCACGTGGCCGGGCATTTGGCCGAGATGGCGTTGATCCGGCAGTTGTGGGAGGCGCAGGCGGGCGCTTGAGATCATTGACTTTTGCGTCAACGTCCCTGGGCCGGCTCATCGCACGGTGGGTACTTCAGACACACTAGACCTTATCGGAAACAGACCACTGACCAAGCGCTCACGGACAACCGCACAGGGACTGGCGTTTGGGAACGTCCAGCGGTGAGATTCTTCGCGCGCGACCGCAGCATGGGTAACGGGCCTGCGCGACTGCGCTCAGAATGACAGTTAA
>JAYUUW010000821.1:0-4567 GCA_043754665.1 Anaerolineales bacterium
AGCGCTCGGGCTGGATTTCCGCGCCGCGCTGCTGAAGGGCCGCAGCCATTACCTGTGCCCGCGCCGCCTCGAGACCATGCGCCGCCACGGCCCCAAGACCGCCGACGAAATGCGCGTGCTGGCCAAGGTGCTGGTCTGGCTGAGCGAGTCCGACGGCCACACCGACGCCGCCGGCCTGCCGCTCAACGAACTCTCGCTTGGCCCGCACGAGCGCGCCATCTGGCTGCGCATCTCGGCCGAAGACGAGGGCTGCACCGGCGATATGTGCCAGGGCAAGATGCAGGGCCGCTGCCCGTTCTACCGCGCCCGCCGCGCCGCGCAGGCCGCGCACGTCGTCATCGTCAATCACGCGCTGCTGCTAGCCGACATCGCCTCCGAGAACCGCGTCATCCCCGAGTATCGCTATTTGGTCGTGGATGAGGCCCACCACCTCGAAGCCGCGACGACGGACGGCCTGAGCTTTGAAGTCAACCGCCCCGATTTGGAGCGCCGCCTGCGCGACCTGGGCGGCCCCACGGCCGGCACGCTCGGCATGATCTCCGGCGGCACCCACGGCGCGCTGCCACCCGACCTCTACGGCCGCTTCGAGCGCGACATTGCCCGCGCCTTCGATGGGGCCACCAGCGGCCTGGCCCTCTCGCGCCACTTCTTCGACGCCGTGGCCCAGTTTATGGAAGAGCAGCGCGAGGCTCAGGCGCTGGGCGAATACACTCAGCAGGTACGCATCATCCCCGCCACCCGCACCCAGCCCTATTGGGAGCAGGTGCAAATGCACTGGGAAGAACTGCGCCGCGTGCTGGCCCCGCTGAGCGCCTTGCTGACCCAGATGGCCGCCGCCCTGGGCGACCTGGAGGAGTATGACATTGAGGACCGCGAAGACCTGATGTCGGCCGCCACCGCCGCCGGGCGCTACCTGAACGAGCTGGTCACCAACCTCAACGGCCTGGTGTTCAAGCCCGACCCCACCCTCATCTACTGGGCCGAGGTGCGCCGCGAGAGCGACCGCGTGAGCCTGCACGCCGCGCCGCTCCACGTTGGCCCGCTGGTGCAGAAGCACCTGTGGCACGCCAAAGAGTCGGTTGTGCTCACCTCGGCCACCCTCACCACTGCCGGCGAGTTCAACTACGTGCGCGGCCGGCTGGCCGCCGACGAGGCCGACGAGGTTTCGGTGGGCTCGCCCTTCGACTACGAGACCTCCACCCTGCTCTATCTGGCCAACGACATCCCCGAGCCGCACATGCGCGTGGAGTATCAAAAGGCCGTCGAGAAGTCGCTGATCGAGCTGTGCACCGCCACGCGCGGGCGCACGCTGGTGCTGTTCACTGCCAACGACCAACTTAAGCAAACGGCCCAGGCCATCCGGGGGCCGCTGGCGCGCGCGAACGTTGATGTCTACGACCAGTTCGACGGCACATCACGCACTACGCTTTTGGAAAACTTCAAGAGCTCGCCAAACGCGGTGCTGCTGGGCACCAAGAGCTTCTGGGAAGGCGTGGACGTGCCGGGCGAGGCGCTGTCGGTGCTGGTCATCGTCAAGCTGCCGTTCGATAGGCCCACCGACCCGATCATCGCCGCCCGCTCCGAGACCTTCGAGCGCGCCTTCAACGAATACAACCTGCCCGAGGCCATCCTTAAGTTCCGCCAGGGTTTCGGCCGCCTCATCCGCTCGCGCAGCGACCGGGGCGTGGTGGTCATCCTCGACCGCCGCCTGCTGACCAAGCAGTACGGCCGCATGTTCCTCGACTCGCTGCCCGGCTGCACCGTGCGCCAGGCCCCGCTGGCCCAACTGCCGCGCGACGCCGCCCGCTGGATCGACGGCGGCTAGCCGCGCCCCGCTTTCTTTCTGAACACGCCCGGCCGCCAATGAACAAACATGGAGCCGTGTTTGGACTGTTGCCGTGCGCGTCGCTCCGTTGCCCTCCCGCCCTCAACGCTGTCCGGCTGCGGCCCGCGCCACGCCCCTGACCGTATAGTACTTAAGCTTCACTCGGTCGCCGGCCAAATGCGCCCCGCCCCCAGCGGCGTAGTAGGGATCAGTTAGCGCGACCGCGGCGCGCGACCGCGGCCCAGCCTCATCACCAAAGGGAAGGCGGCGGGCCGACGTACTTCATCCCTTTGACCCAAGTGACATTCGAAGCGGCGCTGAAGGGCAGACTGCCGGCCCTTTCATTCAGGCCGCCTAGCGAAAGGAACTGTACATGCGCAAGAGTCTTACGGCGCGCCTGCACGGCGCCGCCTCCGTTGTTACGGTGGCAGCACTGGCGCTGACCACCCTGGTCGCTTCGGCCCCTTTGGCGGCCGTGGCCTCCAGCCACCGCGAAGCGCCGTTCATCTCGAACGACCCGCAGGCCGACAACACCGACGTGTACGCCTTTGTCAGCCCCGACCGGAACGACTCGGTCACCCTCATCGGCGACTGGATTCCGTTTGAGGCCCCCTACGGCGGCCCCAACTACTTCCGCTTCGCCGATGAGGTGGACTACGAGCTGCACGTGGACAACCTGGGCGACGCTCAGAGCCACGTGACCTACCGCTTCAACTTTACGACCCACACGGTCAACCCCAACACGTTCCTGTACAACACGGGGCCGATCACCTCACTCAGCGACCCCGACTGGAACATCTACCAGACGTACACCGTCACCGAGATCATCTCGACCACGGCCGGCCTGACCACCACCGTGTTGGCCGCCGACCTCGTCTCCCCGCCCGTCAACGTCGGCCAGAAGTCCACGCCGAACTACAACATGCTGGGGGACGCCGCCGTCTGCACCCTCACCATCGCCGTCGTCTCCGGCACGCCTAGCGCCCAAACCTGCGATACGCGCGCCACCGTGCTCGGCGCCGGCTCCAACAATATCAAGGTCTTTGCCGGGCAGCGCGACGACCCGTTCTTCGTCGACCTGCAAGTGTTCGACCTGCTCACGCTGCGCGGCCAGCCCGGCCCGGTGGGCTACTCGTGGGACAACGTGCCGCTCGACGGCCTGAAGGGTTTCAACACCCACAGCATCGCCATCCAAATCCCCATCAGCCGCTTCACCGGCAATAACAGCCTGGTGGGCAACAACCCCAACACCATCATCGGCGTGTGGGCGACCTCCGCCCGCCATTCCACCCGCGTGCTCAGCCCGCTGGGCGGCGTGGTCGATAGCGGCCCCATGGTGCAGATCTCGCGCCTGGGCATGCCGCTGACCAATGAGGTCGTCATCCCGCTGGCGCTCAAGGATGCCTTCAATGGCCTCACCCCCGCCCAAGACCTGGAGCTCTACATCAGTGGTAGCCCGGCGGGCAACCTGCTGAAGGAAAGCGTGGAAGACCCCGAGCTGGGCAACCTGCTGTGCGCGCTCTACGGCGTCGACCTGCCGCGTGACACCGGCAGCGACTGCGACACCGACTACACCACGCCCGGCTCCGGCCGCACCGATATCTTCAACATCTTCCTCACCGGCATCAAGACCGTCGTGCCGTTCACCATCACCACCGCCGGCGGCCCGGTCGTGCTGCCGGCCGGCTTCAACATCAACCAGCCGGTCGGCGGGCAGCCGGCTGAGATGCTGCGCTTGAACCTGGCCATCTCCGGGGCCACCTGCTCACCCACGCCCCACCGGCTGGGCATCCTCGGCGGCGACGCCTGCGGCTTCCCGAACGGCCGCCGCCCCGCCGACGATGTCACTGACATCGAACTACTGGCCGTCGGCGGTGCCGCCTGGCAGGTGCTGGTCGATAACAGCTTCAGCTTCGACCCCGCCCTGGCCAACGTGCTCACCGACCGCGTCAACGCCAACGACATGCCGTTCGCGTCGAACTTCCCGTACCTGGCGGCGCCGCGCGCCGGGCATCAGCCGCAATTCGCGAACATGTACACCATGCTGATGATGTCGATCTTCCGCTAGTTCTAGCCACCACCCAGTCTGGCTCGGCCGCTGCGAAGGCCGAGCCAGACCGGGGGAGGAATGGTCATGGCCACGGCTGTACCCGCTCCTACTCACCCGCCGCGCCGCCTATGGCGCTGGCTGCTCGCCGGCTTGGTGCTGGCTGGCCTGGTCGGCGCGAGCTGGCTCGGGCGGCGGCTGTCGGCTCCGGCCGAGACGCCCACCGACCCGAACAACGCCCTCTACAGCGATGCCCCGCCCGCCGCCGGGCAGACCGACACGCAGATCGCCGCCCTGCAAGCACGCCTCAGCCAATACCCGAACGAAGCCGCCAGCTACAGCCAGTTGGGCGCGGCCTATCTGCAAAAGGCGCGCGAGAGCGGCGACCCGGCCTACTACGCCAAAGCTGAGGCCGTGCTGCTAGAAGCGCAGCAGCGCGACCCGGCCGACTTCCAAACGTTGACCACCCTGGGGGTGCTGGCGCTGGCCCGCCACCAGTTTCATACCGCGCTCACCTACGGCCAGCAGGCGCTGGCCCTCAATCCTTACAGCGCCCGCGCCCTGGGCGTGGTGGTCGATGCCCAGATCGAGTTGGGCGATTACGCCGCCGCCGTTGAGACCGTACAGCGCATGGTTGACACCCGGCCCGACATGAGCTCTTATGCCCGCGTGGCCTATGCCCGCGAGCTGCACGG
>JAYUUW010000822.1:0-6301 GCA_043754665.1 Anaerolineales bacterium
CCAGGTCGGCTTCGGTGAGCGTGCTGCGCATGGTCACATCGAGCCCGACGAGCACCACCGGCCAGCGAGCGGCGAAGACCACCCGCGCCGCCTCCGGGTCGTGGAAGATGTTGGCCTCGGCTACGGGTGTGATGTTGCCGCGGGTGAAGACCGCCCCGCCCATGATGATGACGCGCCGCACGTTCTCAGCCAGGCGCGGCTCACGCTGCACGGCCAGCGCCAGATTGGTGAGCGCGCCCACGGCCATCAGCGTGACTTCGCCGGGCCGCGCCATGACGGTGTCGATGATGAAGCCGGCCGCGTCGCCGGGCCAGGGCGTGGCGGCGCGGTCCGGCGGCGGCAGATGGATGTTGCCGAGGCCGTCCGCGCCATGCACCCGCCCGTCGTTGGGCGCATAGGTGCGGGCCAGGGGCGTGCCCGCGCCGGCCACCACGGGCACCTCGGTGCGGCCGACGGCGTTGAGAATGTGCAGGGCGTTCTGCGTGGTTTGGTTGACGCCGTTGTTGCCGAAGACGGTGGTGACGCCCAGGAGGTCTAGCTCGGGCGAGGCCAGGATCAGCAGCAGCGCCATCGCATCGTCGATGCCGGGATCCGTGTCAAAAATGAGGGCTTGGGTCATGACTGTATTGTAGGCCGATTGCGGAAAACGGCGTTACGCTTTGGGCTTGGGCGCGGCCTTGAAGGCGAGGCCCTTCGCGGCCAGCGCGGCCCGAAGCGTGGCCAGGGCGTTTGGCCCCATGCCGTGCAGAGCCAGCAGTTGGGCTTCCGTCAGCTTGGTCAATTGCGTCAAGTGGGTGTACCCGGCATTAGCCAACGCGCGCTGGGCCGGGGCCGCCAGCTTGGGCCAATCGCCGGTAGGTTGGGTATCTTTTGCCATCACGCCGCTCCCTGTGTCTGTAAAAGTATCTGTCGCGCGGGCCAGCATAATCAACCTGACCCGGCGGGTCAAGGGCGCTGGGGCGGTCTTTGGCTGGGGCGCTCGGCGGGTGTGGCCGTGGGAGCGGAAGTGGCGTCAGGCGGACGCACGGTGGCCGGCGGGGTGGGGCTGGGTGAGGCGAGACCGGGGCGGGCAGTCACAGACTCTGTGGGCAGTTGTGTAGCCGAGGGCGGCACGGTGACTGGCCGGGCGGTTGTGGGTAAAAACGTGGCGCGTGGGGCCGGCGACGTGGGCGTCGGGCGGGGCCGTTGGGTCAAGGTGGCCGTGGGGGCGCGCGCTGTAAGCGTGGGCGGTGCGGTGGGCGGAGTCCCTGCGGCGAGGCGCGTCAGGCGCGTGGCGACGAGGTCGCCGGTGCGCGTGGCCCGCGCTTCGACGGCCAGCACATCGCCCGGCGCGAAGTCGGCGGCGCGGTCGCTCAGGACCGTCAACCCAGAGATTAGAAGTCGGCCCGGCGTCACCCCTTCCACCACGCCGGTGAAGGCCAGCGCCGCCTCCCGCCGCAGGTCGACCACGCGGGCGGCCTCGGCGCGCCGGCGGGCGGCCAGGTTAGCCGTCATTTGGTCGCGGGCGGCGGGGTCAAACGTCAGCGCGAGTTGCACCGCTTCCACGGCGCGCTTTACGGGGTAGAGGGCCTCGCCCGGAAGCGCTTGCGCCGAGGCCGCCCCGGCCCCGACCATCAGCACCAGTGCTAAGGCCAATCCGGCCCACGCCGTCCGCCACGCCGCCGCGATTGAGGGCGACGGGCGCACCCGGTGAGCCGCCGCCAAAAAGCGCAGCCGCCCCCGAGCCAGGTCTGGCACCGGCACGGGGCCGCGGAGGGTCTGGCGCGCCGCCTGGGCCGAGGCCAGCAGCGGGGCCAGCGCGGCGGCGTGCGCGGCATGGTCGGCCAGCACCACTGCCAGGGCTTCGCCGGCCAGCAGCCGGTCGAGCGCCGCATCGAGCACCCGGTCAAAGTCGGCGTCAGTGTTCATGGTCATCCTCACGCAGCAGGCGGCGCAGCGCGGCCAGCGCCCGGTGCTGCAAGGCCCGCACGGCGGTCTCTGGCTTGCCAAGCGCGGCCGCCACGGCTGGGGCGCTCAGCCCCTCGCCAAAGCGCAGCGCAATGATCTGCTGCTGGTCGGCCGTCAGGCGGCGCAGCGCGGCTTGCACGACCGCATGGGTCGCGGCCGCGGCGGCGGCGGCCGGCACGTCATCGGCGGCCGGCGCGGCCTCATCCAACGGCTGCGGCGCGGCCGGCCCCTGCCGCCGGTAATAGTCGATCAGGCGATTGTGGGCCAGGCGATAGAGCCAGGCTTGCAGGGCGAGGCTGGCGAAGCGGTCGCGTTGCAGCGCCTCGAGGGCGCTCACGAACACATCGCCCACCAGATCTTCGGCCAGCGCCTGGTCACCCAGCCGGCGATAGAGGTAGGCGTAGAGGCGCGGCGCAAAGCGGTCGTACAGTTCCGCCAGCGCGGCTGGTTCGTGGGCGCGCACCCGCTTGAGCAAGTCGGCGTCGGCCGGCAAAGCGTCTCGTTACTCCATGACAGCTACAGCGCGGGTCGGTGGCCAGGTTGGCACCCGGCCACCGACCCAGTTTACGCGCAATCGGGCCGCTACTCGCCGCCCGGCCCGCCGGGAAACACCGGCAGGCAGCGGCGAGTCCACTCGCCGGCATTCACCAGGCGGCGGCAGGCGTGGGCACAGCGACCGGTCCAGTCGTCGGTGCCCCACACGCGGCGGCACTCAGTCGCCGAGTCGCTGGCCGACGTTTGGGCGCAGCGGCGGTTGATCTCCCCGGCGTTATCCAGGCGGCGGCAGGCATCGCCGGCGGGGGCGGCCAGCGCCAGGCTAGGCATCAGCAGCAGGGCCAGCAGCAGCCCCAGGGCGGTTAGCCGCCAGATCGCAGCACGGTGTTTCATCGGTTTCTCCTATGGGTCCAGCGAACTGCCTCATGGTTGATTCCAGGGTGGCCAACCTGTCACTCAGTAAGACGCGGCCGGCCAGGAATCCATACGGCCGGGCTGGTGACCTGGACCAGGGCGAGTTTGACTTGCCTGACCAACGGGCTATAATGCACTTACCATACACGGAAAAAAGGAGAAACCCACGATGGCAAGTGTAAATTACGACCATGTAACGAAGAAGTTCGGTGAGACCCTGGCGATTAACGATTTGAGTATCGCAGTTGAGGACAAGGAATTTCTGGTCCTCGTGGGTCCCTCCGGGTGCGGCAAGTCGACCGCGCTGCGCTGCCTGGCCGGGCTGGAGGAAATCACCGGCGGCCGGATCCTGATCGGCGCGCGCGACGTGAGCAATGTGGCTCCCAAAGACCGCGACATCGCGATGGTCTTTCAGAGCTATGCGCTCTACCCGCACATGAGCGTGTATGACAACATGGCCTTCGGCCTGAAGCTGCGCAAGACCCCCAAGGCCGAGATTGATAAGCGCGTGAAGGAAGCCGCCGAGATTCTGGGCATCGGCCACCTGCTGGGCCGCAAGCCCAAGGCGCTCTCGGGCGGCCAGCGCCAGCGCGTGGCTGTTGGCCGCGCCATCGTGCGCGAGCCGGCCGTGTTCCTGTTCGACGAGCCGCTGTCGAACCTGGACGCCAAGCTGCGCGTGCAGACGCGCGCCGAGATCAGCAAGCTGCACCAGCGCCTGCAAACGACCTTCATCTACGTGACGCACGACCAGGTGGAGGCCATGACCATGGCCACCCGCATCGCCGTGATGAAGGACGGCGTGCTGCAGCAACTCGACAGCCCAAAGCACCTGTACGATTATCCCAACAATATCTTCGTGGCGGGCTTCATTGGCTCGCCGGCCATGAACTTCTTCGACGCCAAGCTGGCCCGCACCGACGGCAAACTGGTGGTCGATGCCGGGTCGTTCCAGATCACCGTGCCCGACACCAAGGTCAACAACTACGGCCCGTATGTGGGCAAGAACGTGGTGCTGGGCATGCGGCCGGAAGATGTGCACGACCCCAGCTTCGCCCCGCCCGGCATCCACTCCGCGCTGGTGCCGGCCATGGTCGAAGTGACCGAGCTGATGGGTAACGAGGTCATCCTGTACCTGAAGTCGGGTGACCGCAACTACGTGGCGCGGGTTGACCCCCGCAGCGGGGCCCGCATGGGCAACCAAATGCAGGTGGCACTGAACCTCGACAACATGCACCTGTTCGACAAAGACACCGAGCTGGCCATCCGCTAGATCGGCGCGGCTGGCGGGGCTGAGGTTAGATAGACACGGGCTGCCGAACATTGGCAGCCCGTGTGCGTTTAACGGTGGCCGCGGCGCTCAAGAAATCAGCTTACTCTGCTAGAATTCACCGTATGACCAGCACCCCCAAGCCGAAGACCGAGGCCGAGCAGCTTCAGCGCCGCAACCGCGAACTGTCGATCCTCAACGCCATCGCCGAGGCGCTCAACCGCGAGGTGGACTTGGCGCGCTCGCTGCAGGCGGCGCTGGCGCAGGTGGCGGAACTGCTCGACCTGCACACCGGCTGGATTTGGCTGCTGCGCGAGGACACCGGCGCGGCCTATCTGGCGGCCACGCTGAACCTGCCCCCCGCCCTGGCCAACAAACCGCACCGCATGGAAGGCACCTGCTACTGCCTCGACACCTATCGCGCGGGCGATTTGGACGGCGCGGCCAACGTTAATGTAGTCACGTGCAGCCGCCTGCGCTGGCTGCTGTCGGGCACGGCCGGGCTGCGCTCGCACGCCAGCATTCCGCTCTACGCGCACGGCAAGCCGCTGGGCGTGCTCAACGTGGCCAGCCCCGGCTGGCGCGAACTCTCACCGGCCGACTTGCGCCTGCTGTACACCGTGGGCGATTTGGTGAGCATCGCGGTGGAGCGGGCGCGGCTGTTCGAGCGCCAGGCCGAGTTCGGCGCGGCCGAGGAACGCAACCGGCTGGCGCGCGAAATTCACGACACGCTGGCGCAGGGACTGACGGCCATCACGTTGCAGTTGGAGACGGCCGACGCCCTGCTCGACACCGACACCGCGCGCGAGCGGGCGCAGCAAGCGGTGGCCCAGGCGCTGGCGCTGGCCCGCGCTAATCTGGAGGAGGCCCGCCGCTCGGTGCTCGACCTGCGGGCCGCGCCGCTGGAGGGCCGCACGCTGGCCCAGGCGCTGGCCGCGCTGGCCGACGATGTGAGCACAAAGGACCGCGTGCCGGTGGCTTACACGGCCACGGGTGGCAGCCACCCGCTGCCGCTGCGGCTGGAGGCCGGGCTGTACCGCATCGCCCAAGAGGCGCTGACCAACGCCGTGCGCCACGCCGCCGCCCAGCATATTCGCCTGGTGCTAGTGACGCAGCCGGGCGAGGTGCAATTGACGATTGAGGACGACGGGCGCGGCTTCGATGCCGAGCAGATTCCTAAAGACCGCTACGGGCTGATCGGGCTGAACGAGCGCACCCGCCTGCTGGGCGGCACGCTCGATCTGCAGAGCAGCCCCGGCGAGGGTACGCGGGTGGTTGTGACGGTGAGACTGTCCTAACGGTGAGACTGTCCTAACGGTGAGGCTGATATGATTCGAGTGTTGATTGCGGACGATCATCCGGTGGTGCGCGACGGGCTGGCCGCCATGCTGGGCACCCAGCCCGACTTTGAGGTGGTGGGCACGGCCGCCACCGGCCGCGAGGTGGTGGCGCAGGCCCAGGCGCTGCGGCCGGATGTGGTGCTGCTGGATTTGGAGATGCCCGAACTCGATGGGGTAGAGGCGCTGCGCCAGATGGCGACCCGCTGCCCGGAGGTGCGGGCGCTGGTGTTCACGGCCTTCGACACGGATGAGCGCATTGTGGGCGCGGTGCAGGCCGGGGCGCGCGGCTATTTGCTCAAGGGCGCGCCGAGGGACGAACTGTTCAACGCTATCAGGGTGGTCAGCCGGGGCGGCTCGCTACTCCAGCCGATTGTGGCCTCCAAGCTCATTCAGCGCATCTCGCAGCCGCCGGCCGACCCGCCGGTGGACCCGCTGACCGGCCGTGAGTTGGAGGTGCTGAAGCTGCTGGCGCAAGGCAAGGCCAACAAGGAGATCGCCGCCGCGCTGCACATCAGCGAGCGCACAGTGAAGTTCCACGTGAGCGCCATCTTCACGCGGCTGGGGGCCGGCAACCGCACCGAGGCCGTGCGCTTCGCCATGCAGCGCGGGCTGATTGTCCTGTAAGGGGACGGTGGCTAACAACTCACATCTTCGCAGCACGTTCGGGGAGAGGCACCTATTAACTCTTCAGAGGAAAAGTTAGCCTTTGGCAGGGGTAGCGAGTGAAACTATGGGCCTGACAACGTCGGGCGGCCGGCTCATCGCACGGTGAAGCCTTGAGACAACGTATCTGACCCTATGCGAAAAAACGCAGCACTTCGGGCCGGCGAGGCCGGCC
>JAYUUW010000823.1:0-3205 GCA_043754665.1 Anaerolineales bacterium
GTGTGGCCGCACGTGGACGACCTGCGCGCCAACTGGGGCGAAGACCACCGCTGGACGCCCACGATGCCGGAGCCGGAGCGCGCGCGCCTGTACGCCGAGTGGCAGAAGGCCGTGACGCGGACATTCGACTGGGTCGAATGAGAGAAAAAAGAAAGAGATGCTGCGCTAAGAAAAAGGTAAGGCGGGGGCCTCGCCGGGGTCACGCGGCAGAGGGCGCTGGCGGGTAACCAGTTACAATAGCCCTGGCCGTATCTGTTGGCGCTCGCGATTACAGCCTAGCATCCGTTCCATCCGTTTCGCGAAGCGATCCGTTGCCACGTTGGCTGAAGAAGAGGTTCCCATGCCCACACCTGCCCGCCGCCATCCTGCGTTCGTCGTTGCGCTGCTGCTGGCCGCACTGGCCTGTGCCGTGCCGGGCGCGGCCGAGCCCACGCCCAGCCCCACGCCGCTCATCACCACCTACCTGGGCGCGTTCGATTGCAGCGGCCTCGAAAAAGGCCTGCTGGCCTACACCGGCCGCCTGACCTTCGCGCCGCCGCCGGATGTGAGCTGGCAGGCGACCAGCGGCAGCCCCCTCGCCGGCACGTATGACTTCGATGGCACCGGCAGCGTGTTCGCCTTCCGCGCCGGGTTTGTGTTCGACAGCGCCATCTACGACCCCAACACCGACAGCCTGGTGGCGACCGTGGCGCCCGGCACCACGCTGGCCCACGCCGACGGCGGCAGCGTCACCTGCGTGCGCGCTGTGCCCGGCGTCACCGGCCCCAACTAATCTTCGGGGAGCCCAATGGCTAAACCTAAATCGACGCCCGATCAAATTCGCGCGCGCTTCGACGCGGATGTGGAGCGCTTCGCCAACTTGGAAACCGGCCAGAGCGCCACGATTGACGCGCCGCTGGTGCTGGAACTGGTGGTGCAGGCCGCCGCCGCCGCCACGCCCGCCGCCCGCGCCGCGCTAGATGTGGGCTGCGGCGCGGGCAACTACAGCCTCAAGCTGCTCCAGGCCCGCCCGAATTTGGACGTGACCCTGCTCGACCTCAGCCGCCCCATGCTCGACCGGGCGGCGGCGCGGGTGCAGCCGCAGACCGCCGGCCGCGTGACCACCGTGCAGGCCGACCTGCGGGCCTACGCACCGGGGGCGGGGCAGTTCGACATCATCCTGGCGGCGGCGGTGCTGCACCACCTGCGCGGCGACGACGAATGGCAGGCGGCTTTCGCCAAGCTCTACGCCGCGCTGCGCCCCGGCGGCAGCTTGTGGATTGTCGATCTGATCACGCACGACGACCCGGCGGTGCAGGCGGTGATGTGGCAGCGCTATGGCGACTACCTGACCGGCCTGCGCGACGCTGCCTACCGCGACACGGTGTTCGGCTACATCGAGGCCGAGGACTCGCCGCGCTCGCTGACCTACCAGCTCGACCTGCTGCGGGCCGTCGGCTTCGGGCCGGTGGAGGTGCTGCACAAGCACGGCCCGTTCGCGGCGTTCGGGGCCATCAAGCCGGGGGGCAAGTGACGGCGGCGGCAGACGCCGAGGCGCTGCCGTTCGAGCTGCGGCCCTCGCCGATCCAGGGGCTGGGCGCGTTCGCCACCCGGCGCATCCGGCGCGGCGCACGCATTATCGAGTACCTGGGCGAGCGCATCAGCGACGCCGAGGCCGACCGCCGCTACGACGACGACGGGGCCGACCGGCCGCATACGTTCCTGTTCACGGTGGATGCCGACACGGTGATCGATGGCGCGGTGAACGGCAACGCGGCGCGCTTCATCAACCACGCCTGCGATCCCAACTGCGAGGCGATTGATGACGACGGCCGCATCTTCATCGAGGCGCTGCGCCACATCCGCGTGGGCGAGGAATTGGTGTACGACTACCGCCTGGAGCGCGACGGCCATTGGCGCAGCGTGTTCGCCGAGCGCTACGCCTGCCGCTGCGGCGCGGCGCAGTGCCGGGGCGTGCTGCTCATCCGCCCCAAGCGCCCGCGCCCGCGCAAGAAGAAGGCGTAGCGGTTAGCGGTTTGACGCGTTGAAGCCGGTATGCAAAATCGAGACTCCTCGCGCGCAACCGACACCCTGATAGCGAGGGATGGCGGTCGCGCTCGGAGTGACAAACGACTACCCCAGCGGCGCGAACAGATCGACCGAGTTGCCGTCGGGGTCGAACAGGCTGGCGTAGCGCTGGCCCCAGAAGGCATCCCACGGGGCGCGGTGGCTGGCATGGCCGGCGGCGATGAGCGCGGCATAGGTCGTGTCGACCTCGGCCGGGGTGTCGCACTTGAAGGCCAGCCCAATCGGGTGGCCCTGCGGCTCAACCCAGGCCGGGTCGATGCTCTTAATCATGCTGAGCGCGTCCCACGCGATCCGGTAGCCGTTGGGGGTGATGACCTCCACATGGTCCTCGCCCTCCACGCCCGCTGGAATCGCTAACCCCAACTGGCGGTAGAAGGCCAGCGCCTTCCCCATATCGCGCACGACGATGCCGATCATGTCAATGTGAATGCTCATGGGTACTCCTGGTGGATGGGCCGAGCGTTCGCTGCGGTGCAGGTGTTGATTATAGGCGGTTTGGAAGTGGGAGGTGAGAAGTGGGAGGGAGGTCGGAGGTCAGAAGTCGGAGGTCGGAGAAGGGCAGTTTGAGCTGAGGAGAGCGAGGGTGACGGTCATGTGGCTGACGGTGACCCCGGCGGTGACCTTTGGCACTCGGGCGGGCGGCGGGGTTTTGCTAGAGTGGAGCCATCGAAGCTGTTGTTGTGAGAGGAGCCGCCATGACCGCCACCACCGCTAACCTGCCCGCCGCCCCGGCTGCCGCCACGCCCGGCGGTTTGCGCGCCTTTACCCGCCTGCTGTGGGCCACGAGTTGGCCGCTGACTCTGCTGGCCGCGCTGGCCCTGCCGCTGGCGCTGATCACGCTCATTGGGCTGGCGATTGACCCGCGTACCATCACCGGCGCGCCGGCCTGGCTCAAGCCGTTCAAGTTCGCCGTGTCGACCATTTTCTACAGCGGCACGCTGGCCTGGCTGCTGGGCCATGTGAGCGGGCACCGGCGGCTGGTGGCGTTCTTGGGCCACCTGACGACCTGGAGCCTGGTGTTTGAGTTGGCGGTCATCATCCTGCAAGTGGTGCGCGGGCGCAGCAGCCACTTCAACCTGAGCACCACGCTCGACGGCACGCTGTTCAGCCTGATGGGCCTGATGATCGTGCTGGTCTT
>JAYUUW010000824.1:0-4030 GCA_043754665.1 Anaerolineales bacterium
GCGGCACGGCGGCGCTGCTGGGGCGCGGGCTGGTGGGGGCGCTGGGCGGCTGGGGGCCGCTGGCGGTGGCGGGCGGCTTGTTCTGGGCGTCCACGCTGCTGACGCAGGTGGTCAGTTCACAGATTACCCCGCTGGTGCTCGCGCCGGTAGCGATTGCGGCGGCCCAGCACCTGGGCGCGGACCCGCGGGCCATGGCGCTGGCGGTGGCGCTGGGCTGCTCGACGGCCTTTATCACGCCGATCAGCCATGCCAGCAACCTGCTGGTGATGGGGCCCGGCGGCTACACCTTCCGCGATTATGCGCGGGTGGGCCTGCCGCTGACGGTGCTGCTGTTCGGGGTGATGCTGGCGGGGCTGGCGCTGTGGTGGGGGGTGCGGTGAGCGGCGCGAGCGACTCACGGGATGAGGCGCGGATAGGCACAGCTATATGAGGGAAAGAGGGAGGGGGACTCAGGGGATGGCAAAAGCGGCCAAGGGACTCGGGGGCGGGTGAGGGCAGGTGAGTCGCGGGGTCGGGGCCGCAGAGCAGGGCCGCCTATATCCCAACCTATCTGACTCTGGCTGCCCCTGAGTCCCCCGAGTCCCCTGAGTCCCCCTCCGCCTGACCACGCCTAACCGTTCTATTCTCTGGCCGCCGCTCAGGAGTCCGTGCGAGCGCTATACTCGGGCGGGCTGGGCGTGGGCGGCGGCGGGCTGGGCCTCGCGGCGCAGCGCCCAGGCGGTCCACAGCGCGCCGGCGGCGTCGACCAGGCCGAGGCCGAGCAGGCTGGGGCCGGCCTGGCCCGCCAGCACCAGGGCCGCGAAGCCCAGCGCCACGCCCAGGCGGCCGAGTACGCTCCAGCGGATGAGGCCGGCGACGCCGCTGCGGGCGGCCTGGAAGTAGTAGAACGCCAGCAGCCAGGCCAGCAGCCCGACCACGCGGGGCCAGACCTCGGTGGTGGGCGCGAGGCCCAGCACGCTGAACAGCAGGTTGGGCGCGGCCACCAGCCCCGCGCCGGTGCCGACCAGATAGACTGCAAAGACCATGAGAGATTTTTCAGAAGGGCGCATGTGATAGGCTCCGTGGGTAAGTTGAAGTCGAGCATACGGCCTGGGCGGGGTGGCTGTCACCACACGGGCGGGGGGCGCGTGGGTGGCCGGGCCGCGCCGAGGGTGCGCCGATGATGCCGCCGACCGAGTGGAAGCCGCGCGAGTTGGAAATCCTGCGCCTGCTGGAGCAGGGGCTGACCAACAACGAGATCGGCGTGCGGCTGCACCTGGCCCCCGACACGGTGCGCTGGTACAACAAGCAGATCTTCGCCAAGCTGGGCGTGAACACGCGGGCGCAGGCGGTGCGGCAGGCGGCGGCCTTGGGGCTGGGGGCGGCCCCGGCCCCCACAACTCCGGCGGCCAGCGGGCGCGCCCGGCCGCCGGTGCAGTATGCCGCCAATGGCGACGTGCACCTGGCTTACCAGGTGCTGGGCGAGGGGCCGGTGGATTTGCTGTTCATCCACGGTTTCCTCTCGCATTTGGAGATGGCCTGGGACAACCCGGAGTTTGCGGCGTTCTTTGAGGGGCTGGGCCGCAGCGTGCGCGTGATTTTGTTTGACAAGCGCGGCGTGGGCCTTTCTGACCGGCCGGCCAGCGCGCCCACGCTGGAGGAGACGATTGCCGATGCGCGCTGTGTGCTGGCGGCGGCCGGGTCGACGCGGGCGTTTGTGATGGGCACGTCGGAGGGCGGCGCGGCGGCGGTGATGCTGGCGGCGGTGCATCCCGAGCAGGTGCACGGCTTGATCCTCTACGCGGCCACGGCCATGGTGGTGCAGCGCCAGGGGGAGCCGGCCTGGGCCGACCCGGAAGCGGACTTCGAGCGCTCGCTGGCGCGGCTGCCCAGCGCGTGGGGCGGGCCGTGGGCGGTAGACAACTTTGCGCCGTCGCGGGCGCCGGAGCCGGAGTTCCGGGCATGGTGGGCGCGGCTGCTGCGGGCGGCGGCCAGCCCGGCGGCGGTGCAGGCGGTGCTGAACAATGTGCGCGCGGTGGATATTCGGCCGCTGCTGCCGCAGGTGCGGGCGCGGACGCTGGTGCTGCACAAGACGCACGACCGCATTGTGAACGTGGCGGCCGGGTGCTACCTGGCGGCGCATTTGCCGCGCGCCACGTGGGTGGAGCTGGCGGGCCACGATCACATCTACTTCGTGGACAGCGCGGCGATTGTGGCGGCGGTGGCGCAGTTCTGCCAGGGGCCGGTGGCGGCGGGGCCGGTTGAGAGCCGGCTGGCGATCATCCTGTGCGCGCGCACGGCGGCCGGGGATACGCTGGCGCTGTTTGACAGCCCGACGCGGGCGGTGGCGGCGGCGCGGCAGCGGCGGGCGGTCGGCGGCGCGGTGAGCCTGCATGTGGGCGAGTGCCGGCTGGTGAACGGCGAGCCGCACGGCGCGGCGGTGATGCTGGCGCGGCAGGCGGCGGCGCTGGCCGCGCCGGGCGAGGTGCTGGTGACGCGGACGCTGCACGACATTTTGGCGGGGACCGAGTGGGTGTTCACCGAGCGCGCGGCGCTGGGGGACATGCCGCTGTATGGGCTCGCCGAAGGCGGGGAGGATGGTAGGCAGTAGCGAGGGGGACTCAAGGGACTCGGGGGACTCGGGGGTTGGGTGATGGCCACTTGGCTGAAAGGCATAGAGTGCAAAACAGTTTCGGTCGCGTTCCCAACCTATCCGACTCTGGCTGCCCTTGAGTCCCTTCAGTCCCCTGAGTCCCCATTCGATTGACCATGCCAAATTGTCATGCTCCCCAACCGCCGCTCAGGAGACAGCCAAGCCGATGAGGCGTATGGTGGTCGCCGGCGGGCGGGGGTTCTTCGGCGCGACGGCGGTGGAACGGCTGCGGGCCGAGGGGGCGGAGCCATTGACGGCGGCGCGGCGGTCCGGGGCGGATATCCGTTTAGATGTAGAAGACCGGGCCTCGCTGCGGGCGGCGCTGCGGCCGGGCGATGTGGTGGTGGACACCGTCGGGCCGTTTCAGGACCGGACGACGGCGCTGGCCGAGGCGGCGCTGGAGATCGGGTTTGACCTGATCGACATCGCCGACAGCCGCGCCTATGTGACACGCCTGTACGCGCTGCGGGGGCAGTTCGCGGCACGGGGCAACCGGCTGCTCACGGCGTGCAGCTCGGTGTCGGCGGTGAGCGCGGCG
The DNA here is from genome assembly GCA_043754665.1 of Anaerolineales bacterium. GTDB lineage: Bacteria > Chloroflexota > Anaerolineae > Anaerolineales > UBA6663 > JADZEK01. Next base: position 3,171 of record JAYUUW010000824.1, read on the forward strand.
CTGGTGCGCCACAGCGGCGTGGCCGACCCGGTGCGGGTGACGGGCTTCCTGGCGCCGGCCACGCAGTACGCGGCCAACCCCGGCAGCGGCGGCTCGCTGCTGCGGAGCGTGGGGCGGCCGGTGCAGGTGCTGCGCGACGGGCAGCTGACCACGCGCACCGGCTGGCGCGATACGCGCAGCCTGACCATGCCCGCGCCGATTGGCCGGATGCGCGGGCGGCTGTATGAGACGGCCGACCCGGTGACGCTGCCGGCGGTGTGGCCGAGCCTGCGCACGGTCGACTTCTATGTGGACAGCCGGGTGTTCGGCTTGAATCCGCTGCTCGACCTGGGGGCGCGTTGGCGGCTGATGCATGCGCTGCTGACGCGCGCGCTGCGGCCGGGGCTGGCGGTGGCGCGCTTGCTCGGCTCGGCGACGGGCTGCCTGGCGTATGAGATCGAGGCGGCCGATGGGCGGGTGGCGCGGCTGGCGCTGATCGGGTCGCATCACGGGCATTACACGCCGGTGGCCCCGGCGGTGCTGGCGGCGCTGGCGATGGCGCGAGGCGAGTTCGGGCCGGTGGGGGTGGTGCCGCCGGACCAGTATGTGGCGGCGGGGGCGCTGATCGCGTATTTGGATCGGTACGACGTGAAACTTGTAGCACTACCGTAAGAAAAACTTTGGCCACGAATCGCTTCGCGCGAATTACACGAATGGGGTTCGGGGAGAACAGAGTTGGGTTTTCAGTCATGTCTGAGTTTATTAGAGCCTGCTGCACTCGGCTGTACGCTGTCTCCCAACCGCCGGCCTGCGCGCAGCCTGGCGTAGGGGCGTTTTAATAAACGCCCAACGCTTGCTACAAACAGAGCGCCATCCATACA
>JAYUUW010000825.1:0-3347 GCA_043754665.1 Anaerolineales bacterium
CTGGTGACGCGCAACCTGGGCACCAGCGCCGTGTGGCAAGACATCATGACCGAGGGCTTCGAGGGCGCGTGGCCTACCGGGTTGTGGGCCGTGTCTGACCCCGGCTATCAGCAATACTACTGGGGCAAACGCAACTGCCGCGCCGCCACCGGCAGCCACAGCGCCTGGGCCATGGGGGCCGGGTCCAGCGGGGCGGGGCTGGGCTGCGGGACCAGTTACATCAACGGCGCGTACGCGTGGATGATTTACGGCCCGTTCAGCCTGGCCGGCGCGCAGCAGGCCGAACTGAGCATGCGGCTGTGGCTCAATGCGGAATACGGCTACGACGATGTGTGCCAGTTCGCCTCGACCAACGGCAGCCAGTTTTACGGCAACTGCCTCACCGGCACCACCGGCGGGGTGTTTGACACGGACCCCATGGTGTTTGACCTGACCAGCGTTTACACGCTCGGCAATCTGGCCGGGCAGGGCAGCGTGTGGGTGGCCGTGGTCTTCCGCAGTGATGGCAGCGTGAACCAGCCCGAGGGCGCGTATGCGGACGACCTGGTGCTGCGCAAGTGCACCGGCGGCTGCGCCACGGCCAGCGCCAACCTCACGGCCAACGCCGACAGCCAGTTGACCAGCTACAACGCCTCTATGACCGCCCCCGCCGCCCTGATGCCCACGCCGCCTTAGCGGCGGCGCACCTCGCGTTTAACAAACGACACGGCCCGGAGCGTGGCTTCCGGGCCGTGTCGTTTGTTAGCGTCCACGTGGGACACTCGCTCTAGCGCGTTGTGTCGAGCAGCGCCTGGATCAACGTGAGCGCCTGGCCCAACTCGGGCGGGGCGTCGCTGGCGGCGTCGTGCGTGGTCACGGTCTTGGTCACGCCGCCGTTGGTCACGGTCACCGTGTACTGAAAGCAGTCGGCGCAGTTGTCGTTCGCGCCATACACGTCTTGCATCTGGAAGAAGCCCAGGCCGTCTAGCCCGGTGACCAGCGCGGCCACCTGCTCGGCCGTCACCCGGCCCACCGTCTGCGCGGCGGCCTCCGGGCCGTCGGCGAAGGCGATCGCGCCATCGGCGTAAATCGTCCATGCCTCGCTCGCCCCGGCCAACCCGCCGCCGCGCGCGAACGCAATCACCGGCACCGGCGCCTCACCCCCCGACGGGGTGCCCAACAACTCCGGTGTGCTGGGCACGGGCGTGCTCAGCGTCTCAGCCGCCGCAGTGGCGGTGGCCAGCCGGCCGGCAATATCGTCCGCCGACGTGGCCGTGCTTTCTACGGGCGCCGCCACCGGGGCGCAGGCCGCTAACAGACACCCCAACAGCAAAACACTCATCCAGCGTCGCATCGCCGCCTCCTTCACCCCCATAACGTCTCGCTACTATTCTAACGCCTTCGGGCCGCGCCGCGTTCCCGGCGGCCGGGTGCCAACCGCCGGCCCGGCTCAATTTCCCGATAGAATCAACGTCGTTTGCGGCCGCATCTACTTTATAATGCCCCCATGTCTCTGGTCGATCCTGGCGAACTCGAACTGACCCACCTGCGCGCGCTGCTCGACTTTACCGGCCAACGCGTGCTCGAAGTCGGCACAGGCGATGGCCGCCTGGCCTGGGATTTGAGCGCCGACGCCGCCCTGTGGTTGGCCGTCGAGCCAGACCTGGACGAGCTCCACGCCGCCACGCGGGCCCACCCACACATGGACGCGCCTGCCGTGCGCTTCTGCGCCGGAGACGGACGGCAACTGCCGCTGCCCAGCGCCGCCTGCGATGTGGCCTTCTTCACCTGGTCGCTGTGCTGCATCCCGCCCGATGGCATGGCGGCGGCGCTGGCCGAGGCCCACCGCGTGCTGCGCCCGGCCGGCGTGTTGCTCGACATTCACCCCACCGCCGACCCGCTGTGGCTGGAGCTGTGGACGTTGCGCCCCGGCGCGCCCGAGGGCAGCGTGGACCCCGCCCACTGCGACCAGCAGCCGCTGGGCCATCTGGACCCCGGCGACATGCAGCCCAACTTTGCCGCCGCCACCGCCGCCATCGCCGCGGCCCCGGCGCAGGGCTACGCTCAGGCCGAGGCGCGCCAGTTTGACTTCCGCTTCTTCTTCGACACGCTCGACGACTTGAGCGACCACCTGGAAGAGAACGAAGAGTACGGGCTGGCCGCCGACGACCTGCTGGAGACCGCGCTGCTGGCGCTGCAAGCGGCCACGCGCCCGGCCCGGCTGGTGCTCACCCAACCTGTGCGCATCACGCGCCTGGCGCGCGTGTAGAAAGACGTTATGGCGCTCCCCACCCCGGCTTACCCGCCCGCCACCTGGCGGCTGCTGCACACGCCCTTCACCAACGGCCCGCGCAACATGGCCATTGATGAGGCCATCCTGCTGGCCAACGCGGCGGGCGATTCGCCGCCCACCCTGCGCTTCTTCGGCTGGACGCCGCCGTGCCTGTCGCTGGGCTACGCGCAGCCCGGCCACGAGGCCGACCGCGACCGCCTGCGCGCCTTGGGCATGGATGTGGTGCGCCGCCCCACCGGCGGGCGCGCCATCCTGCACACGGACGAGCTCACGTATTCCGTCATCGCGCCGATGGACGAGCCGCGCGTGGTGGGCGGCGTGGTTGAGAGCTACCAGCACCTGAGCGCCGGGCTGGCCCACGGCTTGGAACGCCTGGGTCTGACCGTGCGGGCCGATAAGCAGTACAGCGCCGCCGAGGCCGGGCCAGCCAAAGGGCCGGTGTGCTTCGAGGTGCCGTCGAATTATGAGATCACCGTGGGGCTGGGCGACCGGCCCCACAAGCTGCTGGGCAGCGCGCAGGTGCGCAAGCAGGGCGTGGTGCTCCAGCACGGCACCCTGCCGCTGGCCGGCGACATCAGCCGCATTGTGGAAGTCTTAGTGTTTGAGAGCGAGGCCGCCCGCCAAACCGCCGCCGCGCGGGTGGCCCAGCGCGCCACCACGCTGGGCGCAGTGCTGGGCCGCGCGGTGAGCTGGGCCGAGGCCGCCGCCGCCATGGCCGCCGGCTTCAGCGCGGCGCTGAACCTGACGCTCGTGCCCGGCCCGCTGACCGCCGCCGAAGCAGCGCTGGCCGACCAACTGTATACCGAGAAGTACGCCACCGACGCCTGGAACTACCGCATCGCATAGGCGCGCCGACGGCTCAAAGCAGCAGCAATGAAAAACGGCCACGCGGCCGTTTTTCAGTCCATCAGTATTTCAAAAGCTACCTTGACCAGCGGCGGGCGCGGCACGTTCGCCAGCGAGCAAGCCAACGTCAGACGGGCGGCTCACCGCAGGGTGGATGTTTGAGACAATTTATCTGACCCATACGAAAATCGCAGCACTTCGGGCCGGCGGGGCCGGCCCTCGTGCTGCG
>JAYUUW010000826.1:0-4484 GCA_043754665.1 Anaerolineales bacterium
CCCCCCTTCAGGCCCTTTATTCCCCTCCTACCCCCATCCCCAAAACTGCCTCTTGACTCTCCCCCCTTCCTGTTGTATTTTACATACAGGTTAATTAACCAAGTAGTGAAATACATGACCGAGCCACCTGACACCCTGAGCACCATCTTCGCCGCCCTGGCCGACCCCACCCGCCGGGCCATCCTGGCGCGCCTCACCGGCGGCGAGCTGTCGGTCAACGAGCTGGCCAAGGGCTTTCCCATCAGCCTGCCCGCCATCTCGCGCCACCTGAAAGTGCTGGAGCACGCCGGCCTCATCGCCCGCGGGCGCGACGCCCAGTGGCGGCCCTGCCGCCTGGAAGCCGCCCCGCTCAAAGAAGTGGCCGAGTGGACCGCCAAGTATCGCCGCTTCTATGAGGAGAGCTTTGACCACCTGACCGAGTACTTGCAGACCATGCAGCCGTCGGAACCGCCGGACCCACCGGCCATCGACCGATCTTAAACCCGCGCCGTATTGCTTTGAGAGAAAGAGGAAACCAACCCCATGCCCAAGCTCACCCTGATTGCTGAACCCGGCCAGCCCCACATGACCGTCATCCGCGAGTTCGACGCCCCGCGCGCGGCCGTCTTCCAGGCCCACATCGACCCAAAGGCCATCCCGCAGTGGTGGGGCTTGCGCGGCTCCACCACCACCGTGCCGGTCATGGATGTGCGCCCCGGCGGCGACTGGCGCTGGGAGACCACCGGCCAAGACGGCGCGACGGCGGCCTTCTACGGCAAGTACCTGGAGATCGTCCCCAACGAGCGCATTGTGCAGTCGGTGAACCTGGAAGGCATGCCCGGCGACCCGGCCACCGATACCTATCTCTTTGAGACGGTGAATGGCAAGACCGTGCTCAGCATCATCTCGGACTATGGCAGCCTCGAAGTCCGTGACATGGTGCTCGCCTCCGGCATGGAGTGGGGCGCGAACGAATCCTTCGACCGCCTCGAAGAGCTGCTCGCCCAGGTCAAGGCCTAACCCGTCCCCTCCTGCCTTAAACCAACAGCGGGGCGCCGACTTGTCCTCGGCGCCCCGCTGCGTTTTTCCCTTGCCAACCCCCTACCTTTTAATTTTTCTCTAGACCTTAGCGGAAATAGACCACTGACCAAGCGATCACGGACTACTGCTCATGGACTGGCGTTTGGGAACGTCCAGCGGTGAGATTCTTCGCGCGCGACCGCAGCCTGGTATCGGGCCTGCGCGACTGCGCTCAGAATGACAGTTAATTTGCTAGGGTACGGTCCAGTGGTTGGGAAACCGGGCGCTCACGTCTACTTCCAATAATGTCTTCCTGCTCTTCGCGCAGCGTCTCGGCTTCTCTCCAGCCTCTACTCAAACAATCCCTCCAGCCGCTCCACCATTCCCGCCAGCACCGCGAACGCCGCCTCCACCGCCGCCGGTGTCGTCATGTCCACGCCCGCCAGCTTCAGCGCGTCCAGCGGGTACACCGAGCTGCCCGCCCGCAGGAACTTCAGATAGTCCTCGGCCGCGCCCGGCACGCCGCCTAGAATGCGGCCCGCCAGCGCATGCGCGCCCGAGATGCCCGTGGCGTATTGATACACGTAATAGTCCGCGAACAAATGCCCGAACGTCGCCCAGGTGATGCCCACCCGGTCGCGGTCCACCTGCACCGCCTCGCCGTAGCCCTCGCTGAACAGATCGGCCATCAGGTTGTTCATATCGGTGGCCGTCAGCCCCTCACCGCGCTCCACCCGCTGGTGCGTCTCCAGCTCGAAGCGCGCCAACGTGGGCATGATGAAGAAGTAGCGATGGAAGTTCGTCAGCGCCTCCTCCAGCAGCGCAATCTGGAAGTCACGGTCGGTGTTGTGCTGCAGCAGGTACGCCCGCACCATGGCCTGGTTGAAGTTCGACGCCACCTCGGCCACGAACAGGCTGTAGTCGGCGTACAAAAACGGCTGGTTCTGCCACGTGAGATAGGAGTGCATGCTGTGGCCCAGCTCGTGCGCCAGCACGCTCAGCCCCAGCAGATCGTCGGTATAGCTGGTGAGGATGAACGGATGCGTACCCGGCACGCCCGCCGAGAACGCGCCCTCGGTCTTGCCCAGGTTCGGGTAGATGTCGACCCAGCGCTCTTCCAGGCAGCCGCGCCGCAGCGTGTCGGTGTAATCCGTCCCCAGCGGCGCCAGCCCCGCGCTGATCCAATCCACCGCCTGGGTGTACATCACCTTCGGCCGGTTGGTGCTCAACGGCGCCCAAATGTCATACGGGGCCAGCTTCTCCACCCCCAGCGCCTTCCGCCGGATGGCCCAATAGCGGTGCCACGTCGGCACGTTCTTGCGGAAGGTATCGACCAAATTGTGGAACACCGCCACCGGCACGTTGCTCTCGAAAAGCGACCCCGCCAGCGTGCTCTCGTAGCCGCGCGCCCGCGTGTAAAACACATTCTGCTTGATCGAGGTGCTCAAATTGCTGGCCAGCGTGTTCTTGTAGGTCAGGTGGGCGTCCATGTAGCTCTCCCACCCGCTGCGCCGCGCCGCCCGGTCGGGGTTGGTGCGTAGCGCGTCCCACGCCGCCTGGCTCATGGCGATCTCGGCCCCCGTGCCGCTCTTGGCCGGCCGGAACTGCAAGTCGGCGCTGGTGAGGAAGTTGGCGGTCGCCCGCGCCCCGCCGAACGGGTCGGCCAGCATGCCCAGCAGTTGTTCTACCTCCGCCGAGCGCACATGCTTCTGGCGGCGGAACAGGTTATCCAGGTACTGCCCCAAAATCGCCAGCTTCGGCTCACTCTGCACCCAGCCGGTGAGCGTCTCTTGCCCAATGGCAATCAGCTCCGGGTCGAGGAAGCCCAGCGTGCCCAGCAGTTGCCCATACAGGCCGGTCGCCACGCCGTAGTGCTTCGCGCCGGTCTGGTTGGTGGTCTCAACGTTGTGCTCCATCAGCGCGTAGCAAAACACCTTCAGCACGCGCCGCATCACGCGCTCAATCGTGTCGAGCGCCGCCGCCACCTGTGCCGCGCCTTCGGCCAAATGCCCGGCGTGCGCCGCCACCGCCGCAATCTCGGCCGGCAGCGCCGCCGCCTCGGCTTCCCAGTCGGCCACCGTGGGGAACACGCTCTCCGCGTTCCACGTAAACTCATGTGCAATCGCGCTGCGGGGTTGAACCGTTGTTTCGGTCACAGGCCACTCCTTCCGCAAATCATGCTCGCTGCCAGTTTTTCAGCCAAAAGTATAGCCACAAACCGCCCCCCGGCGTAATCCCCCACACGGTGTAGGCGCAAGGTGTAGTTTTGCCGCGCCGCAGCCGAGGCGTTCATGGCGCGGATAAGCCTACGGGGTCTGGTCAGTAAACGGCGAGGCGAGAATCAACCGTTGGTTAGCCAGATCGACAGCATAATGGACACCATAGTGGGGCTGCGACCATTGGTCAAAAACCAGAATGCTGTCAGACACCCACACCAACGCAGAGAAAGGGCGTGTCAGCCAGAATGAGGGGGCCTCCAGCTCAAAGGTCACACTCGTCGCCAAATCTTCAACGAGCACCCTGCAATTCGGATCACATACGGCGACCGCCTGCAATGTCTCCGCCGGGTTGGTCGCGAGGTTGTCACTCGAAATATCAGTCGGCAGGGTCGTTTCGATCTGACGGAAGCGGTCCGCGTTTTGTGCGCCAAGCGCGTGGTTGCTGACCGCTACCGAATGTCCGTGTGGATCTTGAAGCGTTGGCGTGCTCTCTGGAGTGTCAATTAGAGGGACACAGCCCTGGCTTAGCCCCAGCAGCAGACATAATCCCAATCGAGCCACATTCATGTGTCCGCCTCCCCTTCCATCCCCTTGAGTCCCCCGAGTCTCCCCTTCATACCCTTTTGACCCTTTATGCCCTTGCCCCTCCCTCTCCCCTACCGCACCTCCCACACCACCTCCGGGTAAGCGTCACCTGGCCCCTCTAGCACCGCCACCGCCCCCTCGCCTTTCAGGTAGAAGTCGAAGAACCCCACCAAATAGTCGGTGATGATCTGCATCCCGCGCTCGCCGTTGAGCGGCCCCTTCAGCCCCAGCGCCGGGGCCAACGGCGTCAGCAGCGGCAGCATGGTGAAGTCGTAGTGCTTCGTGCCCGCAATGACCATCTTGTAGTTATCACTGCTCCCCGCCGCCAAAAGCGTGTCCAGCAAGCCAGAGTTCCGGCCCGTGGACCACTGCGCGCTCATCATCGCCAGGTAGGGCTGGCGCAGCCCCGCCGCCAGCACCGGCTGCGGCACCGGCTCCAGCCAGGGATCCATGCCCAGCGCCGCCGTGCAGCGCGGGTCTTGGCTGCACATGACTACCGTCGCGCCGCCGCCGGTCGAGTGGCCGTACACGCCCACCCGCCCCAAATCGAGCTTGCCTGTCAGCGGGCTGGTGATCGTACCGGCGTTGACCAGTTCCAGTTGGTCGAGCGCGTAGCTCAGGTCGGCGGCGTAGGTCGCTTCCAGCACCTCCGTCGCCGTCTGATACACATCATCCGGCACG
>JAYUUW010000827.1:0-2115 GCA_043754665.1 Anaerolineales bacterium
CGGCGGGCTGGAGCAGCCGGACTGCCCGGTGGTGACCGAGGCCCAGGCCGGGCAAGATATCCAGGTGACAGTCAGCCTCATCGCGCCCAACGACCTGTATTACGTGGTGCTCGAAGACCCCATTCCGGCCGGTGCGGAAGCAGTGGACACCAGCCTGCTGACCACCTCAGTGGTGGGCCAGGCGCCCGAACTGCAAGCCGCCGACCCGCTGTACTATGGCTGGGGCTGGTGGTGGTTCTCCAACACCGACCTGCGTGACGAGAAGGTGGTGCTCTTCGCCACCTACCTGCCCAAGGGCACCTACGAGTACACCTACACCCTGCACGCCTCGCTGCCCGGCACCTACCAGGTCATCCCGACCCAGGCCCGCGAGTTCTACTTCCCCGAGGTCTTCGGCCACGGCGACGGCGTGGTCTTCACCATCCGGCCGTAGCGCCTCGCTTTGGCTGTCCCTGCCCTAAAACAAACCGGCCCGGTGATAGTCACCGGGCCGGTTTGCGTTTGTCATGTGAAAAACCGTGCGCCACCGCCCGCTCCCCCTCGGCTCAGACAGCCGCTCGCCGTCGCCCTCCCGCCTGATTTGTCACACCTGCCCAAACGTCCTTTGTTTGGGTTTCGAAGCCCCCTCAGGCACTTGGATTTGCTCAAGCCTTGTGGGGGGTGAGAAATCTGCAACCTCGCATGGATGCGGCCCCCTGACGCTGACATGCCCACCCAGCCGATCCCGGTGCTGAGCAGCGCCATCGCATCTATTATGCGCAACGATGACCGACCAGCCCCTTTTGCCTGTCATTTCGAAGCCCCCCTCAGGCACTTGGATATGCTCAAGCCTTGTGGGGGGTGAGAAATCTGCAACCTCGCATGGATGCGGCCCCCTGACGCTGACATGCCCACCCAGCCGCTCCACGTGCTGAGTCGACCCGCCCAATTCCACGCGCTATAATTCCCTCCGCATCCCACCCCCTACGGAGTCGCTCGCATGGAATACGTCAACCTCGGCCACACCGGCCTCAAAGTCTCCCGCATCTGCCTCGGCATGATGACCTACGGCGACCCCGCCGTCCGCCCCTGGGCGCTGTCCGAAGCCGACAGCCGCCCCTATGTCCAAAAGGCGCTCGACGCCGGCATCAACTTCTTCGACACCGCCGACGCCTACTCGCTCGGCGCCAGCGAAGAAATCACCGGCCGCGCCCTGCGCGACTTCGCCAAGCGCGACGAGTACGTGCTGGCCACCAAAGTCTTCTTCCCCTGGAACGACAAGCCCAACCAGGGCGGCCTCTCGCGCAAGCACATCTTCGCCGCCATCGACGCCAGCCTGCGCCGCCTCGGCACCGACTACGTGGACCTGTACCAAATCCACCGCTGGGACCCCCACACCCCCATCGCCGAGACGCTCGAAGCCCTGAACGACCTCGTGCGCATGGGCAAAGTGCGCTACCTGGGCGCCTCGAGCATGTACGCCTGGCAGTTCGCCCAGGCCCTGTACCTGGCCGAGCGCCACGGCTGGGCGCGCTTCGTCTCCATGCAGAACCACTACAACCTGCTCTACCGCGAAGAAGAGCGCGAAATGCTGCCCCTGTGCCGCGCCGAGGGCATCGGCGTCATCCCCTGGAGCCCGCTGGCGCGCGGCCTGCTCACCCGCCCGGCCGTCCGCCACGCCGCCGCCGCCGACGGCCCCACCGAGCGCGCGCGCACCGACGAGTTCATGCACCGCCTGTACACCCGCGCCGACGACTTTGACATCATCGACCGCGTCGGCGAGTTGGCCGCCCAGCGCGGCGTGCCCCGCGCCCAAATCGCCCTCGCCTGGTTATTACATCAGCCCGGCGTCACCGCCCCCATCGTCGGAGCCAGCAAGCCGCACCACCTCGACGACGCCCTGGCCGCCGTCTCCGTCCAGCTCTCCGCCGACGAACGCCAGTCGCTCGAAGCCCTCTACCAGCCGCACCCGGTGTCGGGCCACACCTAACCCAGCCGCTAGCGGCGATCGCATTGGCCGGTTAGCCCTAGCCGTGGCCATAGCGGCGCTGACCAAAGAATGGGTAGGTCAGTCGCAGCCGTCCTCATAGAGCCGACGACGAAAGCCCCCCTGGCAAGGCGCAAGCCTTGCCAGGG
>JAYUUW010000828.1:0-3110 GCA_043754665.1 Anaerolineales bacterium
GTGCTGAAGAAGCTGTAGGGTGGGGCGGGGATTGCGGAAACACACACGGGCCAGTCAGCAGCGCTGACTGGCCCGTGTTATTTTGCTTGGGAAGCAGAATGTCGCCGAAGCTTACTCGCCGGCGTGCGGCGTGCGGTAGGCGATGACGACTTCCAAGCCCATTTGCTGAAACTGCTCCACCACTTCCGGCTGCACGCCCTGGTCGGTGACGATGACATGCACCGATTCGAGCGAGGCCACGTCGAACAGCGAGGCCTGGCCCAGCTTGCTTGAGTCGGCCACCACAATCACCTGGCGCGCGGCCTTAATCATGGTCTGCTTGAGAATAATGCGGCGCGAGTCGGTGTCGGTGAGGCCATGCTTGAAGTCGACCCCGCGCACGCCAATGAAGGTCTTGTCGGCGTGCAGGCGGCTCATGCTGGCCTCGGCCTCGCCGCCTTCCAGCGAAAGCGTAAACCGGTCGAGCATGCCGCCACCCGGCATAATCACGTGCACATCCGGGTAGGCGCAGGCCTCCATGGCCACGTTCACAGCCGGTGTAATGACGGTCACCGGGCGCACCTTGTGCAGGTGGCGCACAATTTCCAGCGTGGTGCTGCCGGCGTCCACAATAATGCTGTCCATCGGTTTGATCAGGGCGGCGGCGGCCTGGCCGATGAGCTTCTTTTCCGACTGGCGCAGGCGCGAGCGGACATTGAATGATTCGAGCGGGTCGTTCGACAGCGCCGGCATCGCCCCGCCAAATGTGCGGACGATAAAGCCGGTCTTCATCAGCTCATCTAAATCTTTGCGAATGGTCACCGCCGAAACGTTAAACCGCGACTTGAGCTGCGTGACGCTTACATTGTTATTGTCCCGAATAAATTCGAGCATGTTCGACAAACGTTCTTCTCTTTCAATCATGATGCCTCGTATAGGGTCTAGCTGATGGCCCGATGCAGGGAAAGTGCCTTTCTTAGCCAGGGTAAAGGTGGATACGCTGGGCAGTGGCGCGCACCCCACCGGGCCGCGCCGCCGCCTATCGGGTGCTGCTTAGGCGAACTGGCGGTCTGGGTAGCGCTGGCGCAGGGCCTCCAGCAGTTCGCTCAGGCGGCGGCGCTGCGCCACGGCCGCCAGGGCCGGCAAATGCGCTTCCACCGAGGCCGCCGCGATCTCGCCGCTCTGGTGGATCTCAATCGCCTGCTGCATGGCCAGAATGCCGATCTGCGGGTTGGGCTTGCCGTCGGCGCCCTTGATCGAGTTGATGGCCGACCCCGCCAGGAACAGGATTTGCTCACTGATGCCGCGCTGCTCGGCGTCGGCCAGGTTGAGGCCGATATTGCCCTGGTCCAACGCCCCGGCGCGCACCAGCGTGGTGGGCTTAATGCCCGCCAGCGGCCGCGACAGGGCCGTTTCGGAGGCGATAAACTCGTCGCCATAGGGCCGCAGGAAGGGCGCGCCCGGCCGCACCGGCGCGGTCTGGCGGAAGTCAATGCCGTCCAGCCGGGCCAGCAGGTCGATCACCTCGCGCCAGATGCCGCGCGTCTTCACGCCGATGCCGGCATTGTGGCCGTAGATCATGGGCGGGCGGGGCAGGCGGCGGGTGGCTTCGCGCACCATGCGCACCGCGCCGCCGGCAAAGCTCTCGCTGAACATCACCGCCGTGGCCCCGGCGTCGAGCACGGCCAGCACCGTTTCCACAATCTCATGCGGCGCGCCGCTGATGTGCGGGGCAAACAGCAATTCGCGGCCGTCGCGCTGGCCCAGCGAGCGCTGAATGGCGGCGGCGGCCAGGCGCGTGCGCTCGGCCACCGGCGAGTAGTCCAGGTGGGGGTACAGGTCTTCGTCTTCTTTCACGAAGGCAAACAGCGGGCAGCCCGCCACCTCGGCCACCAGGCGCTCCACATCGGTGGGGGTAATGCCGGCCGTGGGCTTGAGGATGGTGCCAAAGGCCGCTTCGCCCGGCTTCAGGCCGGTGGCCGCGCGCATGCCGGCCGGGCCATACGCGGGGCCAGGGAAGGTCTGGAGCACCCGCTCCGGAATTTGCAGGGCCACCAGCCGGGCGTCTTGGTTCTCGTACACGTCGAAGATAATAGCGGCGGCGGTGGTGTGCAGGATGTCGCTGGAGGTCAAATGCCCGTCCGGCTGGAGCAGCATTTTGAGCGGAAACGCCACATGCAGCAGGCCCAGCCGCCCGGTATCGTCGAACGCATCCACCCCGGCTGGTTTGGCCGAGCAAGCTTCCAGCAGCGAGCCGGCCGGCGGGTGTTTAATGCCGCTGGTGGCGTGGTAACTAATCTCTTCGACCGCGTGGTCGAGCCGCATGGTGCGAAACGCAAAGAAATAGGTGGCGACAATGTGGTCGGGGCTGGTGGGCGGCGGGTTGAGCGCCAGGCGTTCCTCGATCACCCGGCGCAAGTGCTCCTCGCGCCGGTCCAAGTCATACCATAACATGTCTAAAATGTCCGCCGAAACTGCCTTCATTCTATGATTTTCCTCATCGCTAAGTGACTCCCTTGTTTTATCCCGAAGCATACTAATTGTCAATAGTTAGCACAGCCCTTCTATTGGAAAAATGAAGCTTACCTATTGACGCGGCTGTTTTTTCTTGTTATAGTCCGGGCGCAATTCCATGGGACTTACCCACCCACCCAATTTCCCTGCCAATTCACCTCCCCGGCCGCGGCGCGTCAGCGCTTTTGGCCGGCCTCTGGCATAATGTCTGCCGGACCGCACCCGCACCACCCGGCGCGGGGCGACCCCTCGTGACCTACAATCAAGTGATTTCTAAGGAGCAGGGCAAATGACGTCAGGCTTACAGCGCGAATTGGAAGAGGGGTTGTCCGAACTGCCGCTGATCGACGCGCACACCCACCTCATTGGCTCAGAATTGGGCGCACGCGGCCTCCACGACATCCTGCTGTATCACATGGTCGTCAGCGACCTCTACGGCGCGGGCTGCCCCAGCGGCGCGCGCCTGACCGAGTTCCCCGGTCAGCCCGACGCGGCCGAGGCCGAGCGGCGCATTACCGAGGCGCTGCCCTACCTGCCGCACATCCGCAACACCAGCATGTTTTGGCTGACCAAGGTCGTCCTTAAAGACCTGTACGGCTTCGACCAGCCCCTCACCG
>JAYUUW010000829.1:0-2548 GCA_043754665.1 Anaerolineales bacterium
CGCGGGCGGCTCGTAGGGCAGCACCGTGACGGCGTGGTTGACGCCCACCTGCTTGGCAAGCCGCCACAGGTCGGACGGGTACGGCACAAAGAGTTCGGCGATCTCGATCACGAGGCAGCTCCTGCCGCGCGGGCGGCGGCGGTTGAGGAATGAGCGTTGGGTTGGCCGCTAGACTCTCGTACAAAGTGGGCGAGAGGTCAAGTTGGAGGTCGGAGGTCGGAGGTCGGCAGTCGGCAGCGAGCGGAAATGTAGGTCGCGGCGAGGGGAGCGGCGGTTGGTCGACCTCACCCCGGCCCTCCCCGGTGCGGGGAGGGAGCCGCTGAGTACAGCGGTTGACTTTGTGATGAGGCAGCGAGAGGGTCGCAGCGCCCAATTCTCTTGTCACCGGGTTCCGATTTCCTGTCACGCCTGTCATGCGCTTCCGGTTTCCTGTCACCGCTGTCACCGGCTTCCGGTTTCCTGTCACCGCTGTCACCGGCTTCCGATTTCCTGTCACCCCTGTCATGGGCTTACGGTTTGCTGTCACTCCTGTCATTGGCTTCCGGTTTCCTGTCACCGCTGTCACCTGGTGGGCACGGCCACCGGGCTTGGGCTGGGCGTAGGCGGCGGGGGCAAGGCCGAGGCGGCGCGGCAGGGTGGCGGACATGGATAAAGTTTGACGAGTAAATGTTGGGTTAGCAAGAGGCAAGTGCCATTGGTATGAAATTTTAAGGTTGGCAACGGGAGACGAGGGGTGCATTTCAAGCTGGGGCGAAAGGCGCGTCATACGCTCATGGGCAGCGGATAGTACAAAAACATCCGCCTGGGAAACACAAGGGTGACGCTTCGCGCCTCACCGGCCCGAGGGCAGCGGTGGGACTGCCGACCTGAGGCCGAGTTGCTCAGAAACTTATGTCCGGCCGAAGGTGGGCAAGGAAAATCAGGGTGAGACTCCTCACCCGCGCATGGGCTGCGCCAGGACAAGCGACCTGAGGCGGGGTTCGGAGTGACAATGAAAACATTGGTAACGGCGACGTGGACCCTGTTTCTGACTTTAGGACTGGCGGGCACCGCCATGGCTTCTTCGAAATGACGGTTTCTTGGGGCAGCGGCTACGGTGTGACCGCCACTGCCTCCAAACTGAAATACGCCCGAAGGCGGGTGTGGGCCGACCGGCGACGACTTACGAAGCGACCGGGCCCGAGGTGACGCCAAACGCCGGTTGGCCTACAATGGGCGTGCTCACAACCATCACCATCGCGCAGGAGAGGCAAGCATGCCGCTAATCAATCTGACGGACGGGCAGGTCTGCGTTGCAGGGCTGGATCACCCGGAGGGCGTGGCCTGGGGGCCAGACGGGACGCTCTACGCCGGGGGCGAGGCCGGGCAGGTCTACCGGCTCGACTGGCAGGCCGGCACGGCGGTGGCGTATGCCAGCACCGGCAGCCTGAACCTGGGGCTGGCGTTTGACGCCGCCGGCAACGCCTACGTGTGCAACCCCGGCGATCAGGCGGTCAAGCGCGTCACGCCGGGCGGCGTGGTGAGCGACTACAGCCGGGGCAATGGCGAGCGCGCCATGCTCACGCCCAACTACCCGGCGTTCGACGCGGCCGGCAATTTGTTCATCGCCGACTCGGGCGCGTGGAAGGCCGACAACGGCTGTGTGTGGGTCATCCCGCCCGGCGGCGGCGCGGCCGAGGTCATCGACACTGAGTGCTGCCAGTTCCCCAACGGCTGCGCGGTGAGCCCGGACGGCCAGTGGCTCTACCTGGCGATGTCGCTCAATCACCCGCGCGTCGCGCGCTTCCCGATTAAGGATGGGCGCAAGGCCGGGCCGGCGGAGGTGGTGGCCTTCATGCCGCACACCGTGCCCGATGGGCTGGCCTTCACCAGCACCGGCGACCTGCTGGTGGCCTGCTACCGGCCCGACACCATTTTCATGCTGCGGCCGGATGGCACGCTGACGGTGCTGATGGACGACTACGAGGGCACGCTGCTGGGCGCGCCGACCAACGTGTGCTTTGGCGGACCGGACCTGAGCGTGCTGTTCTGGGCCAACCTGGGCCGCTGGCACATCGGCCGCCACGCCGCCACCGGCCTGCGCGGCGCGCCGCTGAACTACCCCCGCGGGGCGTAAGGTGCATCCGGAGATGTTGGCCGACTTTGACCCCGGCGAATGTCCCAAAGGGATGCTTCGCAAAATTCGCGGCACTCGCAAGCTCGCAAAGCAAAGCCCGCCTGCGCGGGCTGGGAGGTCAGCGCCACAATCGGCGCTACGACCAAAAATTCTGGATGCACCCCCGGCCCCCAGCGGTTTGACAAAGGCGGGGGGCGGTCAATAATAAGGGCCATGAACAGCATCCTCGAAAACTTCTGGCCCATCTTCACCGAGTACCAGGCCATGCGCGGGCAGATCATAGCCGCGCTGACCGACGCCGACCTGGCCTTCACGCCCGGCGGCGGCAACCCACCGCTGGGCGCGCTGTGCCTGGAAATCGGCGAGACCGAGCACATTTACATTGAGTCGTTCAAGACTCTGACCACCGACTGGGCCTACCGCCACCCGGAG
>JAYUUW010000830.1:0-1758 GCA_043754665.1 Anaerolineales bacterium
AAGTAGGCCATGAGACTACGCGGGGTGGCCTGGTCGGGCACGCGGTTCACCTCGGCAGCCCGCCCGGCGGCGGCCGGCACCGGCCAGGGGTAGCGTTGGCCGGGCGTCAGCGGCACCAGCGGCCCGCCCACCGAGGCGTCGGCCAGCAGCGTGGCCGCGCCGATGTCGATCTGCAAGGCCTCGCTGACAAACGGCGCGCCATAGGCCGGGTGCTGGCCCCACATAAAACTCTGCTGGGCGGCGCTGGTGTTGCTTACCTGCTCGTGGATCAGCAGCACCGGCCGCCCCGCCTCCACCCGCAGTGTGCGCTCAATGCGAAACGGGCTGTGGGCCAGCGTGAGGCTCAAGCGTAGTTCGGCGGTTTGCGGCCCGGCGCTGAGAATCTCGTAATTCCAGGCCGACACCGCCGCTTCGCCATGAAAGCTGTGCGTGACGCCCTGGAAGACATTGGGCGAGCCGCCGTTGGGAAAGAGCACCTGCCAGCCGCCGGAATAGGACCGCAGCCAGGCCTCGGTGGAGGCCTCGCCGGGCGGCACATCGCGCCCGCCGGCTTTCAGGCCGCCCACGCTCTTCCAGAGCACGTCGATGCCGCGCGGCTTATAGACCAGCGCGTATAGGTCGGCGCCCTGGTCGAGCAGCACGGTGGCCGCCAGCAGGTCGTTCTCAATCACCACCGCCCGCACACCGGGCGGCAGGGTTATCAGGCTAATTTGGCAAGCAGGGGACATGACCAACCTAACGTAGAGCGTTTAGGCGCGGGGCTTCAGGCCCAGGAGCGTCTGCGGGCTGTCGAACAGAATGGCACGCGCCACCGCGAGCGCGTCAGCCTGGCTGTACTGGCCGCGCTCGACGCGCGCCGCCAGCGCCTGCGCCAGGATGTGGCGCACCAGCACCCACTTGCCGTAGGTCCACTCGACGCAGTAGGCGTCGGAGAAGAACGCCACTTGCTTGTTGGCCGGCACCATGTCCAGGCGCTCATCGAGCACCTGCGCCATGACAGCCGGGAAGAAGTTGTGCCACCAGAAGCCGGCCAGGCTAAAGTTCGGCAGCTCGCGCGCCATGGTGCACAGCGACTGGTTGGCGTGGCGGCTGGAGAGCAAGCACTGGAAGCGCAGCTTAGGGTGGCGGGCGATCATATCGGCCACCTGCCCGATGGTGCGTTGGTCGAGGCGGGCGCCGCTTTCAAACGGCAGCGGCTCAGCGCCAAAACTGAACTGGAACACCAGCTCGTCGGCGTGGGCCTCCAGCTTGGTAAGGAAGGTCTCGTGGACGTAAGCGGCATAGGTGCTGCGCTCGACCAGCCCGGCCTGGGCGCGGCGGGACAGCGCGGCGGCCATCTCAGTGTCGCTGACCACACCATAGTCAATGTCGGTCGAGAGGTGCGTCGCCATCGACACGATCTGGGCGTACGGCATGGCGCTCACGTACCAGTCAATGGCGGCGTGCACGTCCTCCACGGTGCGGATGGTGCGCTCGGTGGCCGCGCGCTTGCCCGCGCCGATCGGCACGGAGCCGGAGGGCTGCTTGCCCCAGCAGCGCTCGAGTTCGTACAAGGCGGTGTCGAACTCGCCCCACTGCGAACGGGTGAAGAAGCCCCATTCCAGCGAGTATTGCAGCCGGTCGTCGGAAGCGCCCGGCCCGCGCCGCGCAAACTCAGCGCAGGTGCGCTGAATGTGAATGCGGTCGAGCACGCTGTGGTGCCAGGCCCGGTCGTAGGCGCGCTCGCGGATTTTGGCGTCGAGGGCGCGCCAGTTGTCG
>JAYUUW010000831.1:0-3004 GCA_043754665.1 Anaerolineales bacterium
CCAAAACCGGCGCGGCTTACTGGCCGGGGCGGCGGGCGGCGGCGAATTGGAGGATTTGGGCCGACATGCGGCCGTAGTCGTAGCCGGCGACGCGGGCCGAGCGGGCAAAGCCGCCTTCCATGGTGATGTCGGGGTTGGCGTTCACATCGAGCACGTAGGGCACGCCGTTGCGCACGCGCAGGTCGACGCGGCCGTAGTCGCGCAGGCGCAGGGCCTGGTAGGCCTTGAGGGCCACGCGCTCAATGCGGCGGCGCAGCACCGGGTCGAGCGGCGCGGGGCACTGCACGCCAGTCAGGCGGTAGGCGTCCGAGTCGGGGTTCCACTTGGCGTCGAAGCTGACCAGCCGGTCGTGATAGTCGGTAAAGACCGAGTAGTCGATGGCGGCCACGGGCAGCACCTGCGGGTTGTCGTTGCCCCAGATGGAGACGTTGTATTCCACGCCGTCGATGAAGTCTTCGACCAGGGCCGGGCCGTGCCAGGTGTCGAGAATGTACTGCACGCGCTCTTTGAGCTGCTGCGGCGAGTCCACGACCGAGTCGCGGGTGATGCCGAAGGAGCAGTGCTCGTTGGCGGGCTTGACGATGGCCGGGTAGCGGCGCCAGCCGTTGAGCGCGGCGCGCTCGTAAATCTTGGAGACCGGCGTGGGGATTTTGTTGTCGAGCAGAATTTGCTTAGTGACGCCCTTGCGCTGGGTGACGTGCAGCGACCAGGCGCTGGCGCCGGTGTAGGCAAAGCCGAGTTCTTCGAGCAGCGGGGGCACCGCGTCGTAGGCGTTGGGGTCGCCGTTGAGGCCTTCGCACCAATTGAAGATGACGGTGTCGCGGGGGTCTAGCCCTTTGAGGGCCGGGGCAATCGCGCTGGTGACGGCGATGGGCTGCACGTCCATGCCCACCGAGTTCAAGCCCCGCCGCATGCGGGCCACGGCCTCATCGGAGACCTGGGTGTCGTCAGCGGTCCAATCGGCGAAGGTGCTGTACAAGATCACGGCTTGGAAATTAGAAGACGGGACCACCGCCGGGGCGGTGCGCTGAAGCTGTTTGGTTATCGTGCCCATTGTGTGTTGCCTCCGTCAGGTGGTGCGCTCGTGCGCGGACACTCGTGACCGACCTATATGGAGTGCTAGTTGCCTCCTATGGCCTAGATGTAGTACTCCAACTCAACATAGCGCATAGTACCATAGGTAACAAGCGAGTCAATAGACCAAGCTTAAAAGAATCGCACATAAGAGTCTTTTAAGATTGTCAAGCGGCGAGGGATAAACGAATCTTAACGAGCGGGGCGGCGCGGTTGAGGGTCAGAGGCGGCGCACATAGGCGCACAGGTCGTCGCCGCGATCGTAGAAGTCGGTGACCTGCATGGCGAGGCTGCAGCCCTGGCGCAAGTAGAAGCGGCGGGCGGGCGCATAAGCCGGGCTGCTGCTGGTCCAAATCATAATCAGCCAGCGGCCGGCGGCGCGCACGGCGGCTTCCACGGCGTGAAAGAGCGCCGCCGCCACACCCCGGCCCTGGGCGGCGGGGTCGGTGGCAATCCAATACATATCCGCCGCGCCCTTCGAGAGCGCGGTCGGCCCCCAGCAGGCGAAGCCCAGCAGCCGGCCATCGGCGGGATCATAGTAAGAGAGGAAGTTGTAGCCGGTGCGCTGGGCGTCGGTGAGGTAGCCGTCGAACAACTCCAGCGCCGTCTGCACTTCCTCGGGCGAGAAGACGCCGGTGCGCTCGGCCACCTGCCCCACCTGGGCGCGGTCTTCCGGCCGGGACGGCGCGACCGGGGGACGGTCGGCGGCTGAAAGCTGGTCGCTCATGCCTGGGGGGCCGAGGTGGTGCGGGTGGTGGTGGTCAGGCCGTGGCGGATGATGGCAGCCTCGAGGATCAAGTTGATCAGCTCGGTATGGCTGATGCCGTGGGCGGCGGCTTCGAGCACCAGATCGCTCAGGCCGGGGGCCAGGCCGGGCAGCGGGTTAATCTCCAGGATATACGGCTTGAAGTTGTCGTTCTCATCCAGCCGGAAGTCGACGCGGGCCACGTCGTTGCAGCCGATGACGCGGAAGACGGCGGCGGTGAGCCAGTTGAGCTCGCGCACCTGATGCACTTCGAGTGGGGCTGGGCACAGCAGCGGCACGGCGTCGGCCAGCTCGGTCTTGAGGCGGTTGGAGTAGACGGCTTCGGTTTCCAGGTAGGACGTCAGGTCGACTTCCAGCGGGGGCAGAAAGGTCATGCCGCCGGCTTTGAGCGCCGCCAGCCCGGCCTCGTTGGAGTAATCGGGCTGGGTCTGGCTGTAGTAGTGCGAGGGCAGGCGGCGGACGGCCACGCCGGAGATGTTGCCGACCAGGCCGACCGTGACCTCGCGCCCGGCCACGAAGTGCTCGACCAGCGCGGTCTGCTGATAGCGGTTGATGATGAAATCGAGCTGTTCGCGCAGCTCGGTGTCGGTGCGCACAATGGACTTGGCGCTGACGCCCATGCCGGTGCCCTCGCGCGAGGGTTTGACGAAGAGCGGGAAGAGCATGTCGTCGTCCAGCGGCTCGTCGGCGCGCTCGAAGGTCTGGAAGGCGGGCGTGGGCAGGCCGTGCCACATGAGCACGCGCTTGGTCAGGGGCTTATCGAGCGCCAGGGCCAGCGCCAGCACGCGCGAGCCGGTGTAGGGAATGCGCAGCATCTCGAGCAGGGCCGGCACCTGGGCCTCGCGCCCGTCGCCAAAGTGGCCCTCGCAGATGTTGAAGCACAGGTCGGGCCGGTCGGCGCGGAGCTTGTCGTACAGGTCGGCGTTGCCTTCGTGGTAGACGCACGTATGCCCGCCGGCCTGGATGGCGCTGACCAGCGCCAGGGCAGTGGACTCGGAGTCGAGGTCGTCCCAGTGATCGGCGGCCATGCCGGGGAACTTGGGAGCGTTCTTCTTGAGGTTGACGAGCACAGCGACTTTGAGACCAGCCATGATGAGTCCTCCGTCTGGGGGGAGCGGCGGCGCGGGCGGGCGCGTGAGGGGCCGGCGGGTTAGGCCGCCACCG
>JAYUUW010000832.1:0-10782 GCA_043754665.1 Anaerolineales bacterium
AATCGCCGGCGGCCGGCCTTTGACCCCGGCAACAGCACAACCGCGCCGCCCGGCTGCGAAATCGCCGCCGCCACCCGATCCTAGAAAGCGCCCGCATGACTGACAAACCCGCTCCCCAGCGTTCCCCCAAGCTCGACCGGTCGTCCGACATTCTGCACTACGACGTGCGCGCCCTGGACGCCATTGTGGCGCCCAAGAGCGTGGCCGTCATCGGGGCCACCGAGAAGGTGGGCAGCGTGGGCCGCACCATTGTGTGGAACCTGCTCAGCAGCCCATTCGGCGGCACTATTTACCCGGTCAACCCCAACCGCGCCAACATCCTGGGCATCAAGGCCTATCCCACTGTGGGCGACATTCCCGACAAAGTCGATCTGGCGGTCATTGTCACACCCGCGCCCACGGTGCCGGGCATCATTCGCCAGTGCGTCGAGAAGGGCGTGCCGGGGGCCATCATCATCTCGGCCGGCTTCAAGGAGACCGGCCCGGCCGGCGTGGCGTTGGAACAGGAAATCATGACCGAGGCGCGGCGCGGGCACATGCGCATTATCGGGCCGAACTGCCTGGGCGTCATGAACCCGTTCAGCGGCCTCAATGCCACGTTCGCCAGCAAGGTGGCGCGGCAGGGCAGCGTGGGCTTCATCAGCCAGTCGGGCGCGCTGTGCACCGCCGTGCTCGACTGGAGCCTGCGCGAGTTGGTGGGCTTCAGCTTCTTCGCCTCCATCGGCTCGATGCTCGATGTGGGCTGGGGCGACCTGATCTACTACCTGGGCGACGACCCGCACACCGAGAGCATCGTCATATACATGGAAACCATCGGCGACGCGCGGGCGTTTCTCTCGGCCGCGCGTGAAGTGGCGCTGACGAAGCCCATCATCGTCATCAAGCCGGGGCGCACGGCCGGGGCGGCCCGCGCCGCCGCCTCGCACACCGGCTCGCTGACCGGCAGCGACGAGGTGCTCGAAGTGGCCTTCCGCCGCAGCGGCGTGCTGCGCGTGAACAGCATCAACGAGATGTTCTACATGTCGGAGATTCTCGCCAAGCAGCCCCGGCCCAAAGGCCCGCGCCTGACCATTGTGACCAACGCCGGCGGCCCCGGCGTGCTGGCGGTGGATGCGCTGCTGACCACCGGCGGCGAGTTGGCCGAAATTTCACCCGCCACTATGGAGGCGCTCAACAGCTTCTTGCCGGCGGCGTGGAGCCACAACAACCCGATTGATGTACTGGGCGACGCCGACCCGGCGCGCTACGCCAAGACCCTGCAACTGGCCGCCGCCGACCCCAACAGCGACGGCCTGCTGGTGATCCTGACGCCCCAAGCCATGACCGACCCAACCGAGACGGCCGAGCAGTTGAAGCCGTTTGCCCAGACCTATGGCAAGCCGGTGATGGCGAGTTGGATGGGCGGCGGCGACGTGGAAGCGGGCGAGATGATCCTGAACAAGGCCCGCATTCCAACTTTCCACTATCCCGACATGGCCGCCAACATGTTCACCTACATGTGGCGCTACACCTACAACCTGCGCAGCCTGTACGAGACGCCCATGCTGCCCGTGGGCCTGGCCGCCGCCGACGCCGGCCGCCACCAGGCCGCCGAGATCGTGGCCGGGGTGCGCGCCAGCGGCCGGACGATCATGACCGAGGTGGAGTCGAAGGCGCTGCTGGCGGCCTACGGCATTCCGACCGTGACCACCCGCGTCGCCAAGACCGAAGACGAGGCGGTGAAACTGGCCGACGAGTTCGGCTACCCGGTGGTGGTGAAGATATACTCCGAGACCATCACCCACAAGACTGATGTGGGCGGTGTGCAGTTGAACCTGCGCGACGCTGACGCCGTCCGCCGCGCTTACCAGACCATTGGGGCGGCGGTAACTGCCAAAGTTGGGGCCGAGCACTTCTTGGGCGTGACCGTGCAGCCGATGGTCAAGCTCGACGGCTACGAGGTCATCATCGGCAGCAGCATTGACCCGCAGTTTGGGCCGGTGATCCTGTTCGGCACCGGCGGGCAGTTGGTCGAGGTGTTCAAGGACCGCGCCCTGGCGCTGCCGCCGCTGACCACCACGCTGGCGCGCCGCATGATGCAGCGCACGCTGATCTACACGGCCTTGCAAGGCGTGCGCGGCCGGCCGCCGGCGGACCTGGACCAACTGGAGCAACTGCTGGTGAAGTTTAGCTGGCTGGTGACCGAGCAGCGCTGGATTCGCGAAATCGACATCAACCCGCTCATCATCTCGTACGACCCGGCCAGCGGTGCGCCGCCGATGGTGGCGCTGGATGCGCGCGTGGTGGTGTATGGGCCGGACGTGGCCGAAACCGATCTGCCACGCCTGGCGATTGTGCCGTATCCGTCGCAGTACATCACAACGTTCACGGCGCGCACGGGCGAGGCCCTCACGCTGCGGCCCATCCGGCCGGAAGACGAGCCGCTGATGGTCAAGTTCCACGGCACACTGTCGGAGCGCAGCGTTTACATGCGCTACCTGCACCCGCTGCAACTGACGCAGCGCGTGGCCCACGACCGCCTGAGCCGCATTTGCTTCATCGACTACGCCCGCGAGATGGCGCTGGTGGCCGAGCGCACCGTGCCGGGCGACGGCGCCGCGCCGGAGGCGCGCGAGATCCTCGGCGTGGGCCGGTTGAGCCGCACCGGCGCTGGCAATGCCGAGGCCGAGTTTGCCATCCTGGTGGCGGACAACTTCCAGGGGCAGGGCTTGGGCAAAGAACTGCTGACGCGGCTGGTGGCGATTGGCCGCGAAGAGGGCATCGGCCGCATCATCGGCTACATCTCGCCGGAGAACGACGCCATGCAGGCCATTGCCCGCAAGCTGGGCTTTACCGTGCGGCTCTCGAAGGACGACGACCTGATGCTGGCGCAGCTTGATTTGGTGGAAGGTTAACGCATGCGGCTTCTAATTCTGGGCGGCACGGTCTTTTTGGGGCGGCACCTGACCGACGCGGCGCTGGCCGCCGGGCACACGGTGACGCTGTTCAATCGCGGCCAGCGCAACCCAGAGCTGTTTCCGCAGGTGGAAAAACTGCGCGGCAACCGCGACGGCGACCTGGAGGCGCTGCGCGGGCGCAAGTGGGACGCGGTGATTGATCCCAGCGGCTATGTGCCGCGGCTGGTGCGCGCCTCGGCCGAGCTGCTGGCGAAAGCCGTGGGGCATTACACGTTTATCTCCAGCCTGTCGGTCTATGCTGACACGCAGCAGCCGGGCGTCGACGAGCTCTCGCAAGTAGCGACGATGCCGAACGGCCTGCAAGACAGCGAAGAGATCACCGGCGAAAGCTATGGGCCGCTGAAGGTGCTGTCGGAACGCGCCGCCGAGCAGTGCCTACCCGGCAGCACGCTGGTCATCCGGCCGGGGCTGATCGTGGGGCCGCATGACCCGAGCAACCGCTTCACCTACTGGCTGGTGCGGGTGGCGCGGGGCGGCGAGGTGCTGGCCCCTGACCAGCCCAGCCACGCGGTGCAGTTCATCGATGTGCGCGATTTGGCCGAGTGGACCATCCGGCTAGTAGAGGCCAAGACCATTGGCACCCTGAACGCCACCGGCCCGGCCGACCCGCTGACGCTGGGGGAGGTGCTGGAGGCCAGCCGCGCCGTCACCGGCAGCGATGCAACGTTCACCTGGGTGCCAGAGGCGTTTCTGCTAGAGCACAAGATCACCCCGTACACCGAGATGCCGCTCTGGGTGCCGAGTGAAGACGCCGGCTTTGGGCGCTTCAACATCGCCCGCGCCAAGACGGCGGGCCTCACGTTCCGGCCGCTGGCCGACACCATTCGCGACACGTTGGCCTGGGACAATGCCCGCCCGGCCGACGCCGAACGCCGCCACGGCCTGAAGCCCGCCCGCGAGGCCGAATTGCTGGCGGCCTGGCACGCGCGCGGAAGCTGAACATCACGTCAATCTCTGTTAAAATAGAGGCACTGGGCCGGCTATGGGCTGGGCCAGCACTCACCCGGCGGAAAGATGGGCTGATCGGCCCGCCGCCCTAGAATTGACGCTGATGGATTTCCTCGAAGGCACGGTCGAGCGCATCACCTACCACAACGCCGAGAACGGCTACTCCGTTGTCCGCCTCAAGCCGCCGCGCACCGTAGACTTGGTTACGCTGGTGGGCAACCTACCCGAGCTTTCCCCTGGCGAATACCTGCGCCTGCAAGGGCAGTGGGTCTCCAACGCCGATTATGGCCGCCAATTCAAAGTCGAACGCTGCGAACAGACGCTGCCCGCCACCATCGAAGGCATCCGCCGCTACCTCGGCTCGGGCCTGATCAAAGGTGTCGGCCCCAAGACCGCCGACCGCATCGTGGAGACGTTTGGCAAAGACACGCTAGATGTCATCGACGGCGAGCCGCACCGCCTGCGCGAAGTGCCGGACATCGGCCCCAAACGCTACCACCTGATCCGCGAAGCCTGGGAGACGCAGAAGCACATCAAAGAAGTGATGGTGTTTTTGCAGGGCCACGGCATCACCACCGGGCTGGCGGTCAAAATCTATAAGCAATATGGCGACGAGTCGCTGAAGGTAGTGCGCACCGACCCCTACCAGTTGGCGCGCGACATTTGGGGCATTGGCTTTCGCACCGCCGACAAGATCGCCCGCGCCCTGGGCCTGCCGCCCGACGCGCCCACACGGCTGGAGGCCGGGCTGGCGCATGCCCTGAGCGAAGCCGCCGACGACGGCCATGTGTATCTGCCGCAGGCGGAGCTGCTGCGCCAGGCGGCTGAGTTGCTGGAACTGCCCGCCGACACGCTGCCGCCCGCGCTCGACCGGCTGGCGGCGGCACGCCTGATTCAGCGCGAAGTGCTGACCCCCGACGCCGACCCGGCCGTCTACCTGATGCCGTTCTACCAGGCCGAGGTGAAGGTAACCGAGCGGCTGTTAGCCCTGCTGAACGCGCCCGTGTCGCGCCTGCCCGACATGCTGAAGGTCGATTGGGCCAAGACGTTCGACGGCCTGCAACTGGGCGGCGCGGCGGTGACGCTCTCGGCCGAGCAGCGGCTGGGCGTGCAGACGGCGCTGACCAACAAGGTGTGCGTGCTCACCGGCGGCCCTGGCACGGGCAAGACCACCACGCTGCGGACGCTAATGCACTTGCTGGAGCGCAAGCAGCACCCAGTGGCGCTGGCCTCGCCCACCGGTCGGGCTGCTAAGCGCCTGGCCGAGGCCACCGGCCGCCCGGCGCAGACCATCCACCGGCTGCTGGGCTTCTCGCCGCAGGGCGGGTTCGAGCACAACGAGCAGCAGCGCCTGCCGGCCCACATGGTCGTCATCGACGAGGTGTCGATGCTCGACCTGGTGCTGACCAACAATTTGCTGAAGGCCATCGACCCGGCGGCGCATTTGCTGTTCGTGGGCGATGTGGACCAACTGCCCTCAGTTGGCGCGGGCAACGTGCTGAACGACCTGGTACAGTCGGGCCGCGTGCCGGTCATCCGGCTGCAAAGCATTTTTCGGCAAGCGGCCGGCAGTCACATCATCACCAACGCCCACCGCATCAACCACGGCGAGTCGCCAGTGTTCGAGGTCGACTCGGACGACTTCTTTCTGTTCGCGGAGGAAGACCCCGAGGCGGCGGCCGTGCGGCTGGTGGAGGTGGTGCAGACCCGCATCCCGCGCAAGTTTGGCCTCGACCCGCTGACCGATATTCAGGTGCTGGCCCCTATGCACCGGGGCGAGGTGGGCGTGGCCAAGCTCAACGAGCGCCTGCAAGCGGCGCTGAACCCGCCCGCGCCCGCCAAAGCCGAACGGCAGATGGGCGGGCGGCTGTACCGCGTGGGCGACCGCGTGATGCAGATCCGCAACAATTACCAAAAAGAAGCGTTCAATGGCGACATCGGGCGCGTGGCCGACATCGACCTGACCAACCAGACCCTGACGGCCCTGTTTGACAACCGCCCGGTGCTGTATGAGTGGAGCGAATGCGACGAGCTGGTGCACGCCTTCGCGGTGAGCATTCACAAGAGCCAAGGCTCGGAGTTTCGGGCGGTGGTGGTGCCGCTGTTGACCCAGCACTATATGATGCTGCAGCGTAACCTGCTGTACACCGCCGTGACCCGCGCCAAGCAATTGTGCGTGCTGGTAGGCACGCGCAAGGCGATCAATATTGCGGTGCGCAACGCCAAGGTGGCCCAGCGTTTTACGGGCTTGGCCACGCGGCTGGCCGCCGCCCCCCAGGCCGTGGCTGGCGGGCGCACCCGTTAGGAGCAAGCCGATGAGTCACCTCCCCCGACCCGATTTGAGCAGCACCGACCCGGCCGTGCGGACCTATGTGGAGGCGCTGGAAGCCGAACTGGCCCGCCGCCACTCGGCAGAGACGCCGGCCGAGGAGATTGAGAACGCCGAGCCGCTGGAACCGCACGAGCCGCCGACCACGCTGAACGTTGTGACCATCAGCGCGAGCGGGCTGGCCAAGCGAACGCCGCGCCATTTGTACGAGCGGCAGCGGCGCGGCGGCATGGGCATCTTTGACCTCGACGCCCCGGCCGACGACGCCCCGGCGTTTGTGGCGGTGCTGGATATTGCGCATGACCTGGTGGTGTTCACCAACCACGCGCGCGCGTTTCACGTGGCGATTGATCACCTGGCCGAGGCGCCGGTGCGCGGGCGCGGCCAGGCGCTGCTGCCCGACGTGACCCTGCAGCCGGATGAGCACATCGCGGCGGTGCTGCCGGCCGGGCGCGGCACGGCGGTGGCGCTGCTGACCGAGCGCGGCTATGTGCGCACGCTGCCCGGTCATGTGGTCGGCCAATCCATGACGCCAGGGACGACGCTGTTTCGGCATGGAGAGTACGGCCCGCTCACCTCCGCCTGCTGGACGGCCGGCGCGGGCGACCTGTTTGTGGCCTCGCAGCGCGGCATGGCCATTCGCTTTCCCGAGCGCGCCCTGCCGCTGCCGGGCGGGCTGGGCCTGCGGCTGGAGGCCGGGGACCGCGCGGTGGGCATTGAGGCCGTGCAGCCGCCCGACGGCGAGGCCATCTTCCTGCTGGGGGCCGACGGCCGTGGCACCATCCGGCTGATGAGCGGCTTTGCGGCGAACAAGGCTCCCGGCGGCGGCGGCAAGACCGCTATGAAGACCGAGCACCTGGTGGGCGTGGTGGCGGTGGAGAAGTCGGATGATCTGTTCCTGCTCTCACGCCTGAGCAAGGTCATCCGCTTCCGGGCCGGCGAGGTGCCGGGGAAAGAAGGCGTGGTGCAGGGCGTGAACTGCATGGCCCTGCGCGCCGACAGTTGCGTGGCGCTGTCGGCCACGCCCGCGCTGCCCGTCGCGTCAGAGGTGTAGGCGGGGCGGTAACTGAGAATCACACGGGCCGGACAGCATTGCTGTCCGGCCCGTGTTTTGTCTCGGCCGAGCGATGGTTAGGGCGTAGGCGGCGTGCCGTTGCGCAGGTATGTGCCGCGCCCGGTGCCCCACAAGATGCGGGCCTGGGCGGTGCCAGGTAGGTCGAACGCCACTAGGCCCGAGTTGGCGGTTTGCAGCACGACCTCTAGGTCGGCGTCGGCGTCGATGTTCGCCAGCGTTGGGGCGGCCAGGGCGCCGTTCCACGACTCGCCCATGGCCGCCGGCAGGTCGACCACATGCAGTAGACCGCCGCTGGCACTGACCACGTAGAGCCGGCCAGGGGAGTGGCTGTCTTTTTGCGTCCAGTCGGCAAAGATCACTTCAGCCTGGCCGTCGTTGTCCAGGTCGGCCACCACCGGCTCCGAGGGCAGCCGATAGTAGCCTTCGCTCGGGCGGTAGACTTCAAACGGCCAGGCGCCGTGTTCGGTGCCGTCGAGCCAGTAGGCGTGCACCCGGCCATCGTACGACGGGTATAGGATCTCCAACTCGCCGTCGCCGTCCAGGTCGACCGTCACTGGATTGGGCTGGGCATTCTCGATCACATCGTAGTCTTCGGTCAAGGGCGCGGCGGCCCCATCCGGCATGGGGATCACCGTCCAGTTGTAGCCGCTCGCCGCCCAGCGCGTGCGGTCGCGGTTGAAAATGAACAGGCCGTGGTACAGCCCCGGCGGGTGGCCCACGGCGCAGTTGTACACGTTGCCGACGACGATGATCTCAATCTCGCCGTTGTCGTCCAGGTCGGCCAGCGTGGGCGCGGTGCCGGCGAAATTTGGCCGGTGCTGCACGCCGCAATTAGCGAAGCCAGTCAGGTCGGCGGCTTGATCGACATGCACGCCCACCCGGCTCCAGACTTTGGGATTGCCGCTCTGCAATCCGTAAATACCGCTGGCGCGCATTTGGGTTCCGTCGTCTTCGTAGGCGGTAATGTAGTGCACGTCTGATGGGCCGATGATCTCGCCGCGCCCGTCGTGGTCGAGGTCGGCGATGCCGATGTTCTGGTTATACGCGCCGGCGGAGTAGCCATTGGTGTCGCTGTCGGGGCTGTGCTGCGGCCAATGCCCGGCGCGCACAGCGCCGTTATGCTCGTAGACAAACCATTGGTCGGCCGAACGGGTGGCGGCCGCCACGATTTCAAGGTTGCCATCGCCGTCCAGGTCGGCCACGGCCAGTGAGCGCAGTTCGCTGCCGGCGGCGGGCTGGCGCGTCAGCGTCACCAGGCCCGCGCCGTTGATGACGTCAAAATAGCCATCGCTGTGGGCCGCCACGATGTCCAGGCCGCCCGCGCCGTCGAGGTCGGCCAGCACAATGTCGGGCCACACGCGTTCGCCGTCGGACTCGATGCGCCACTCCAGCGCGCCGGTTGCGCCCGACAGCGCCACCACGTCATATGTGCCGCCGATCACCTCCGGGCTGCCGTCGTTGTCGATATCGGCCACGGCGGGCGAGGCGTACCAGCCGGTCTGGCAGCCCCAGTTGAAACAGCCGCCAGAGGCCCACTTGAGGACCGGGCCCTGCAAGCCCAGCCGCACGAGCGGCAGGTAGACCTTCACGCTCGCGCCGGCGGGTGACGCGGCGGCCGGCGGAGGGGCCAGCCGCCCGCCCAGCAGGAGCAATCCGAAAATGATGAGTGTCTGACGAAGCTTGTGCATTGAGCCTCGGGCTAAATTGTACGCTGGCCGGAGCCGTGGGGCTAGTGACCGTCGGTCCTTGCGTGGCAGGTTGGGTGTATCCGGGATTGTTGGTCGCAGCGGCTATTGCGGCGTTGCCCTCCCAACCCGCGCAGTTGGGTTTCGCTATGTGTAGCCGCGAATTCTTTCGCTGGGGTCATAGTCAGCCACCGTCTAGAGATGCAGCCGCGCCGACCGCCGTCCGCTTGCGAAATCCACGCCTCCGAGTATTATGGACCGGGTCGGGCGGCGTTCCGCCGCCTAGAACTGTCTATGCCCCTTGTTGAAACCGCTCGTGAACTAGCTCGGCTCGACACCGTTCGACGCTACCATGTGCTCGATATGGCGGCCGAGACGAGTTTTGACGACCTGACGGCGCTGGCCGCCCAGGTGTGTCAGGCGTCGATGGCGCTGCTGGGCTTCTTCGACACCGAGCAATTGTGGGTCAAGGCCAACTATCAACTGCCGCTGACCAACATCCCACGCCCGTACGCGTTTCTGTCGCCCCACACGCACACGCCCGACATCTTGATCATCAATGATACCCTCGCCACCGAGCGCTGGGCGCAGCACCCCATGGTCACCATGGGGCCGCGCGTGCGTTTTTACGCTGGGGTACCGCTGGTGGCCGAGGGCCATTGGCTGGGCACGCTGGAGGTCATGGACAAGGCCCCCCGCCCACTGAGCGATGAACAGCAGCAGGGCCTGCTGGCGCTGGCCCGCCAGGTGATGGCGCTGCTCGACCTGCGCCGCGTGACGGCCGACCGCGATGCCGTGGTCCAACGGCTGGCCCGCGCCCACAGCGAATTGAACGAGGCCTACGACGCCACGCTCGAGCGGCTGGCGCACGCGCTGGACTTGCGCGATAAGGAAGTGGACGGCCACCTGCTGCGCGTGGCCGACATCACCGTGCGGCTAGCGCGGATGCTGGGCGTGCCGGAAAGCGACATCGTGCATCTGCGGCGCGGCGCGCTGCTGCACGACATTGGCAAGATGGTCATCTCCGACAGTGTGCTGCTGAAGCCCAGCGCCCTAACCGATGATGAGTGGGAGATCATGCACCGGCACCCGGTGTATGCCTACGAAATGCTCTCGCCCATCCCGCTGCTGGTGCCGGCGCTGGACATTCCGCATTGCCACCACGAGCGCTGGGACGGCGAAGGCTACCCGCGCCAGCTCAAGGGCGAGGACATCCCCTTGGCGGCGCGCATCTTCTCAGTGGTCGACGTGTGGGACGCCCTGCGCTCCGACCGGCCTTACCGCCCCGGCTGGCGCGAAGAGCGCGTGCGCGAATATATTACCAAGCGCGCCGGCGCCGATTTTGACCCGGCTGTGGTCGATGCCTTCATGAAGCTGGAGATGTAAACGGCTAATGCCCACTCCTAAAGTCTTCGTCACCCGCGCCATTCCGGCTGATGGTTTGGCGCTCTTGGCCGGCCAGGCCGAGGTTGACCTGTGGCCCGACATGCTGCCGCCGACGTACGAGACGCTGACCGAGCGCGTGCGCGGCTGTGCCGGGCTGCTGACGCTGGTCACCGACCGGGTCGACGCGGCGCTGCTGACCGGCGCGGGAGCGGACCTGAAGGTGGTCAGCCAGATGGCCGTGGGGGTCGACAACATTGATCTGGCCGCCGCCACTGCCCGCCGCCTGCCGGTGGGGCACACGCCCGGTGTCCTCACCGAGGCCACGGCCGACTTTGCCTGGGCACTGCTCATGGCCGCGGCGCGCCGCGTGGCCGAGGGCGACCGCTTTGTGCGCGCCGGCCA
>JAYUUW010000833.1:0-6268 GCA_043754665.1 Anaerolineales bacterium
ACCATCATGATTAACTGCAACCCCGAGACGGTCAGCACCGACTACGACACCGCCGACCGCCTGTACTTCGAGCCGCTCACGCATGAGGATGTGCTCAACATCGTCGAGAACGAGCGGCCGGAGGGCGTCATCGTCCAGTTCGGCGGGCAGACACCCATCAACCTCGCGCGCGGCCTCGCCGCCGCCGGGGTGCCCATCTGGGGCACCACCCCCGACTCGATTGACCTGGCCGAAGACCGCGTGCGCTTTGGCGCGCTGCTGCGCCAGTTGGAGATTCCGCACCCCGACTGGGGCACCGCGCAATCGCTCGACGCCGCCCGCCGCGTGGCCGCCCGCATTGGCTACCCGGTGCTCGTCCGCCCGTCTTACGTCCTCGGCGGGCGCGCCATGGAGATTGCCTACGAGGACTCGTCCCTCGCCGCCTTCCTCGCTGCCGCCACCGCCGCCGCGCCCGACGGCCCGGTGCTCATCGACCACTACCTCGAAGACGCGTACGAAGTGGATGTGGATGCCCTGGCCGATGGCACGCGCGTCGTCGTTATGGGCATCATGCAGCACATCGAAGAAGCTGGCGTACACTCTGGCGACAGCGCCTGCGTGCTGCCGCCCTACAAGATCAGCCTCTACCACTTCACCATTCTGCGCGATTACACCGAGCGCCTCGGCCTGGCCCTCGGCGTGCGCGGCCTCATGAATGTTCAGTTTGCCATCAAGGACGATGTGGTCTACGTGCTGGAGGTCAATCCCCGTGCCTCGCGCACCGTGCCGTTTGTCAGCAAGGCCACCGGCGTGCCCGTCGCCCAGCTTGCAGCCCAGATCATGTCGGGCCGCACGCTCGATGAGTTGGGCATTCACCACACGCCCGAGGTCGCCGGGTTCTTCGTCAAAGAAGTGGTGCTGCCCTTCAAGAAGTTCGCCGGCTCTGACTATCGCCTCGGCCCGGAGATGAAGTCGACCGGCGAGGTGATGGGCCACGCCGCCCGCTTCGGCCACGCCTTTGCCAAGGCCCAAATGGCTGCCGGCACGCCGCTCCCGCTGAAGGGGGCGGCCCTCATCACCGTCAACGACTTCGACAAGGGCGCGGCCCTCAAGCTCGGCCGCGACCTGAGTCGCCTGGGCTTCACGCTCTTTGCCACCGCCGGCACCGCCGAGTGGCTGGCCCGCGCCGGCTTGCCCGTCACTGCTGTCAAGAAGGTCAGCGAAGGCCACCCCAACATTCAAGACATGGTGGAGCAGGGGGAGTTACAGCTCATTATTAACACGCCCCTGGGCGCGCGCGCCTACGACGACAGCCGCGCCATGCGCTCGGCCGCCGTTCTGCGCAATATCACCCTGCTCACCACCCTCAGCGCCGCCGCCGCCGCCGTCAACGGCATCGCCGCGCTTCAGGCGCAGGAACTCACCATCCGCAGCCTCCAGACGCACTACGCCCGCACCCGTCCGACCCACAAACCCTAGCGGCCCCGGCCGACGGCTGGCTCACAAACAAGAAACGGCGGGATGGTCATCAACTGACCATCCCGCCGCTGTGTCTATTGCTAACCAACCGCTTCAACCTGCCTTTTTCTCTTTCTCTTTCTTTGTTCTCTCCGCGAGCCTACCCCGCCCGCGTTCGCCACGCCCGCGCCAGCAGCAGGAGCCCGCCGACGATCAACGCCGCCGGCCACGCATAGTTAATCGCCCGCTCGAAGCCCACCAGGAAGAGCGCCCCCATTACCAGCAGGATGCCCGCCGGAATGTATGCCCACCGCAGAGGCCGGCCATCGTCCACCGGCGCTAGCGCCACCAGCCCAAACGTCAGGCCGATGCCCAAGAACAGCACCCCGCCGCTCTCGATCCCTTCCACGTTGTCCAGCCCGGCGATCACCGCCAGCGTCAGCAACACCCCGCCCGGAATGATCGCCCACCACAGCTTGCGGTCGAGCACGTAGATCAGCCCGAATGCCAGTCCAATCGCGCCTAGGAACAGCGAGCCGCCCCAGTCGCCCCCCCAGGCCGGCACAAAGTAGTCCAGCGCAATCAGCCCGGCGATGGCCGTCAGCACCATGCCGGGGATCAAGAACCACCACTGCTGCCGGTCGCGCACGACCGCCGCGAAGAACGCCAGCGCCGCCACCCCGGCCGCCGCCGCCCACACTAGGCCGCCCCAGCGGATGATGCCCAGGTTGTTCAGCAGGTAGAACACCCCTCCCAAGATCAACAGCAAGCCGGCAACCAGCCGCATGTCCAGGCGTTTCATGGAATTCTCCTTCGGTGGTAGTGCGCGAGTGCTTGGCGAGTATACACCCCGCGCTCAGACGCCGCGCTGCGCCAGCAACTCCTGCCGGGCCGCACGCATCGCCGCGCACAGCCGGCTGGCCTCGGCGCGGGGGTTCACCGCCTCCGCCACCGACCGCGACGCGTTGATGAGCAGCCCCCACCCATCTCTACGCATGCCCGCCGCCAGTGTTGCGCGCAAGTCGCCGCCCTGCGCCCCGATGCCCGGCACCAGGAACCACAGCTCCGGCGCCAGCGCCCGCACCCGCGCCATGGCCGCCGGATCGGTCGCGCCGACCACCAGGCCCACATTGCCGGCCGTGTTGGCCCGGTGGGCGTGCTCGGCCACCACTTCATACAGGGGCCGCAGGCCGCTTTCGGTCTGCACCGGCAGCGCCTGGAACTCGTCCGCGCCCGGATTGGAGGTCTTGCACAGGATGAACGCCGCGTGCCCCGGCCGTGCCAGGAACGGCGCCAGCCCGTCGAGCCCGACGTAAGGTGTCACCGTCAGCGCCAGCGCCCCCAGCGTGTCGAACGCCGCCCGCGCATACGCTTCCGACGTGCTGGCAATGTCGCCGCGCTTCGCGTCCAGCAGCACCGGAATGTCGTCCGGCACTGTGGCGATCACGTCCAGCAGGGCCAGCATGCCTTCGGGTCCGTGCGCTTCAAAAAATGCGCTGTTCGGCTTATAGGCCACCGCGTAGTCCGCCGTCGCCGCGATCACCCGCCCGCACATCTCGCGCAGCTCATCCACGGTCTCGGCGCGCGGGTCCAGCCCCACGCACAGCATCGCGCCGGTGGCCTCGGCCCGCGCCTGCACCAGCTCAAAGAACCCGGCCCGCCCGTTGGCGCTCTCCATTAGGCCTTGCCCAGCACCATGGCCAGCAGCGCCATGCGCACATACAGGCCGTACTCCATCTGCCGGAAGTATGCCGCGCGCGGGTCGTCATCCACTTCCGGCGTGATCTCGCCCACGCGGGGCAGGGGGTGCATCAGCGCCATGCGCGACCGGAACTTGGTCATGATCTCGGGCGTGATCACAAACGCGCCCTTGACCGCCTCGTACTCTTTCAGGTCTTCAAACCGTTCTTTCTGCACCCGTGTCACATACAACACATCGGTTTCGGCCATCACCGGCTCCAGCGAGTCGTACTGTGCCAGCCGCATGCCCTTGGCCTGAAGCTGCTCCACCAGCGCCGGCGGCAACTTCAAGATGTCTGGGGACACAAAATTCAGACGCACGCCGAACAGCGTCAGCAGCTTCGCCAGCGAGTGCACCGTGCGGCCGTACTTCAGGTCGCCCAGCATCGTCACGGTCAGCCCGTCAATCGTCCCCAATTCCTCGCGAATGGTGAATAAATCGAGCAGCGCCTGCGTGGGGTGCTCGCCCGTGCCGTCGCCCGCATTGATGACCGGCTTGCGCCCGTACTGCGCCGCAATGGCCGCCGACCCAGTCTCCGGGTGGCGCAGCACAGTCACATCGGCGTAGCTCTCCAGCGTGCGGATCGTATCCGGCAGCGATTCGCCCTTGGCCACCGACGAGTATTTGACCTCGTTAATCTGGATGACGCTGCCGCCCAGCCGCTCCATGGCCGCCGCAAACGACGACGACGTGCGCGTGCTGGGCTCGTAAAACAAATTCGCCAAAATCTTGCCCTTCAGCAGGTCGAACGTGCCGATGTGGGCCACCATGTTTCGCATGGCTTCCGCCACGCCGAAGATATATTCCAGGTCGTCTCGCGTAAACTGCGCCACTGACAGCACATCTTTGCCATACAGCCGGCCGGTGCGCTGATCGCCCAACGGTAAGTGGTTGCTTTGCAAATGGAGCGGCAGGGTCATGTCAAATCCTTTCACTAGGCAAAAAAAAGAGCCGATATATCGGCTCTTGTCTCAAACAATATTGAATCGCTGCCCCGGCCCGGTCGGTTCCGTCCGGCGCCCGTTGTGCGCGTGCAGCCAGCGATGGTCAGTCATTGTCATCCGTCGTCTCATGTCCTGTTGACCGTCGAGCATCATAGGATTGTCGCCCCCTCCTGTCAAGAGCCATCGCCTCTGCAAATATTCCGGTATCCTTCCTGACTATTTCGTACATCCCATTCTGATGGTTCCGGTCGGCTGATCCCTCTATTTATTCAGGTTTTCATTCGTGTCAATTCGATTCCTAATTCGTCCCATTCGTGGCTAACGCCCTTCGCTTATTGACGCCTCGCGCTCGCTGCCGTACACTGACCCACATCTTCCCTACTGAAAGCTCACTATGCCACGTGCCATTCTCTCTGTTCACGACAAGACCGATCTGCTGCCCTTCGCCGCCGGCCTGCACCGCCTGGGCTGGACCCTCATCGCCTCGGGCGGCACCGCCCGCCTGCTGCGCGAGCAGGGTCTGCCTGTCACCGAGGTAGCCGAATATACCGGCTCGCCCGAGATTCTCGGCGGCCGGGTCAAGACGCTCCACCCGGCCATCCACGGCGGCCTGCTGGCGCGCGGCACCGACGCCGACCACGCCGAGTTGACCAATCTCGGCTGGGATTACATCGACCTGGTGGCCGTCAACCTATATCCGTTTGAGGCCACCATCGCCCAACCCGGCGCAACCCTGGCCGATGCCATTGAGAATATCGACATCGGCGGCGTCACCCTCATCCGCGCCGCCGCCAAGAACCACAACCGCGTCAACCTGGTCTGCGACCCGGCCGACTACACCGCCGTCCTCGCCGAGCTAGACGCGGGCGCGATCTCAACCGCCACGCGCCGCCGGCTGGCGCTCAAGGGCTTCGCGGCCACCGCCCACTACGACACGGCCATCAGCACTTACCTGGCCGGGCTCGACGGCGGGGAGCAGCCGCTCACGCTCCAGGCGTATCCCGTTCAGCGTCTGCGCTACGGTGAGAACCCGCACCAATCCGCCACACTCTACAGCTACGCGCCCGGCGGCGGCCCACTCGGCGGCGCGGTGCTGCAAGGCAAAGAGCTGTCGTACAACAACCTGCTCGACCTCGATGCCGCCTGGAAAGCCGCCGTCAGTTTCGAGCGGCCCACCATCTGCATCGTCAAGCACCTCTCGCCCTGCGGCGTGGCCTCGCACGATGTGCTGGCCGAGGCCTTCAAGGCCGCGTTCGCCAGCGACACGCGCTCGGCCTTTGGCGGCGTCATCGCTAGCAACCGCCCGTTTGACGAGGCCACCGCCAAAGCGCTGGGCGAGGTCTTCATCGAGTGCATCGCCGCGCCCGGCTTCACGCCGGAGGCCCGCGCTGCGCTCGCCGGCCGCAAGAACTGCCGTCTCGTCGCCATGCCCGACCTGACCGTTACGCCGCCCTACGACCTGCGCGCCATCACGCGCGGCCTGGTGCGGCAAGATGTGGATGCCGGCGACCCGCCCGGCACCGAGTGGCGCGTGGTCTCCGACCGCCAGCCCACTGAGGCCGAAATGGCCGCGCTGCGCTTCGCCTGGCGCGCCTGCCAGCACGTCAAGTCCAACGCAATTGTTCTGGTGCAGGGCGAGGCCACCGTGGGCATTGGCGGCGGCCAGCCCAACCGGGTCGATTGCGTCCGCCTGGCGGTCGAGCGCGCCGGGGCCAACGCCTCCGGCTCGGTCATGGCCTCCGACGCCTTCTTCCCGTTCCCTGACTCAGTCACCACCGCCATCGCCGCCGGCATCACCGCCATCGTTCATCCCGGAGGCTCCATCCGCGATGCAGAATCCCTCGCCGCCGCCAACGCGGTCGGCGTGGCCCTGGTGGTCACCGGCGTGCGCCACTTCCGGCATTAAGTTCCACATGCCTACCTTTCGCATCCGCGTCGCCAAAGAC
Source organism: Anaerolineales bacterium (assembly GCA_043754665.1). Taxonomy (GTDB): domain Bacteria; phylum Chloroflexota; class Anaerolineae; order Anaerolineales; family UBA6663; genus JADZEK01. The sequence continues at coordinate 6,069 of JAYUUW010000833.1, forward strand.
TATCTCGGCTTTTCCTCCGGCCACTTCATCACCTATGACGGCGATCAGGCCGAGACGCTGCATGGCCACAACTACTACGCCGCCGTCACGGTCGAAGGCGACCTGGACGCGAACAGCTACATCTTCAATTTCGTGACCCTCAAGAAGGTCCTGCGCGCCATCTGTGACCGGCTCGACCACCGCACGCTGTTGCCTACTGG
>JAYUUW010000834.1:0-2887 GCA_043754665.1 Anaerolineales bacterium
CGTTCGGGTGCGATACGTCGAGCACGTGCAGCAGCACATCGGCTTCGCCGATCTCCTCCAGCGTGGCGCGGAAGGCCGCTACCAGCGTGGTGGGCAGCTTCTGAATGAAGCCGACGGTGTCGGTGAACAGCGCGGTCTTGTTGTTAGGCAGCGCCACCCGGCGCGTCGTTGGGTCGAGCGTGGCAAAGAGTTGGTCGGCCACCAAGACTTCCTCGGTGCCAACCAGGGCGTTGAGCAGTGTGCTCTTGCCGGCGTTGGTATAGCCCACAATGGCGACCACCGGCACAGCGTTGCGCTTGCGCTGGGCCTGGTAGCGCTTGCGGTGGGCCAGCACAACTTCCAATTCCTTCTTGAGATGCACGATCTGACCGGTGATCTCGCGCCGGTCGGCTTCGAGCTGCGTCTCGCCGGGACCGCGCAGGCCCACGCCGCCGGTGCCGCCGCGCCCCGAAGCGCCGCCGGCCTGCCGGGCCAAGTGGGTCCACTGGCGCGTCAGTCGCGGCAGGCGGTATTCATATTGCGCCAATTCCACTTGCAGCCCGCCTTCGCGGGTGCGGGCGTGCTGCGCGAAGATGTCGAGAATCAGCGCGGTGCGGTCGAGCACCTTGACGTTTTCGCCCATGAGCTTCTCCAGCTCGCGCTGGTGGCGGGGCGAGAGTTCCTCGTCGAAAATCACGACATCAGTGAGAGTTTCCTCTACGAAGTCGCGCAGTTCAGCGGCCTTGCCCGAGCCGATGTAGGTGTTCGGATCGGGCTTGTTGATCTTTTGATACGTCTCGCCCACGACCTGCAAGCCGGCCGTATCGGCCAGCAGGGCCAGTTCGGCCAAGGAGTCTTCGACCCCCAGCAGCGGGTGCTGGCCGTGGACTTCAATGCCCACCAGAAAGGCGCGCTCAGACGGCAGCTGGGTTGGGAGGGCGGTTTTTGGCATACGTTATAACAATCCCATCACATCCATCGAGCGCGGGTGCTCCACGGTGAAGTCAAAGCGCAGCATGCGCTTAGCGCCCTTATCCAGCACCAGCTTCCATTCCAAAATGTTTAGCTCCGACTGCTCGGTGGGCTTGGGGTCGGCCGCGTCGAGCTTGACCTTGATCTGCTCATCCCGCGCCACGGGCAGCTGATCGAGCACCACTACCGACTGCGGCGTCTCGCGCAGGTTTTCGAGCGTGATGGCGTAGGCATAGCGCACCCGGCGGCGGTCGCCGATGATGAAGGCCTTATCCACGTCGCGAGCCACCAACTCCCGCTCCACGCGCAGGCGCTCGTCCGCGCCCAGGGCCAGCTCAAAGGTCTGGCCGGGGGCCACGAACTCCAGCGCCGTCGCGCCCAGGTACTCCTCGCCTTCAAATAACTGGGCGGGGCCAGGCAAGAACGAATAGGCGCTGGCATTCTTGATCTCGGCCCGGCGGTAGCACACGGCCTCCAGCTTGGGGGCGGTGATGTACGTCAGGTCGGGCTGAAGGCGCAGCGTGGCTACCGTGACCTTGCGCGGCTCGTTGTTGCCCGGCACATCGGCCGCGCCGCTCAGGGCATAGGTGAGCGACGCGCCCGACTCCGACACCACGGCCTCGTCAGCCAGCATTTCTTCGACCGGCGGCGGCTCGGGTGCGCCGCCGGCGGCCGCGCGCGCCATCTGCGCCGGGGCGGGCGCGGCCATGAACGCCTCCACGGAGCCGCTGCGTTTGGCGCGGGCCACGGGCATCATGGGTGGGCGCGGGCGCAGATACCAGGGGTCTAGCTCGGGAATGACCAACGTAAGCGACGGCCGCGCCGTGGAGAGGGTGAGCTTCACCCCCGGCCAATCCTCGCCGGTGTTCTGCGCCACTTGGCCGAGGTAGGTTAGGTCCAGCCCGCTGTCGGTCAGGCGCAGGTCGTACAGCGGCTGCCAACTCGCGCCGGTGACGACATAGGTTAGTTCTAGCTCAAACTCCCCGGCGGCGGCCACATCGAGCTCTACCACGGCAATGTAGCGCTGGCGCGGGCGGGCCGACTGCACGGCTTTGAGTTCACGGCGCAGGCGGTCGAGCGTCTTCGCCAGGTCGCGACGCTGCTGGTTGAAGGCCAATTGCTCGGCTTGCCGCGCCCGCGTGCGATGGCTGACAAAATCGAAGATAGCCCCCTGCTCCTCGGGCGTGCGGTTGCGCAGAGCCAGCCCGCGCGCAAAGACCTCGCTCTGGCCGGCCAGGCCGTCGAGATAGCGCTGTTCCTTTTCGACCACGCCAATCTGCGCCAGCAAGGCGTTGTCGGCGTCTTCGGCGGACAGAATCTGGGCCTCCAGGGCGCGCACGGCCTCGGCCGGCGTCTCCACAAAGTGCTCCAGACGGGTGCTCACGCCCAACAGCTTGGCGCGTGCCGTGCCGCGCCCGGCCGCCCGGACCGAATCCGGCAGCAGGACGAGCGGCAGCGTGGTCACCTCCAGCCGTTGCACGCCCACCTCGAGCGGCGTGCGCCCGGTGCGGGTGACGCGGGCGCGGTCGGGGAACACCGTGGCGGCAGTCACGTGGGTGGCAAGGGCAAGGGCGTTGGTAGGCATGGGCCGATTATACGCTACCCGCCCGCGAGAAATCAAAGGCAGATCGGCCGCCCATTGGGAAAACGAGCGAGCGCCCCGGTTTCCCAGCCTCCTGACTGCACCCCGACAACTTAACTGTCATTCTGAGCGCAGTCGCGCAGCGCCGCTACCAATGCTCCGGTCGCGCGCGAAGAATCTCACCGCAAGACGTTCCCAAACGCCAGTCTTTGAGCGGTAAGCTCTGATCGCCTGGTCAGTTTTCTATTTCCGATAAGATTCTAGTTTCCGCTAAAAAGTAGAAGCATCGGGGCCCATTTGGTAAAGTTCGTTTGCGGACAAACAAAACCAAATGGGAGCCCCCGATGCCAGCGT
>JAYUUW010000835.1:0-1853 GCA_043754665.1 Anaerolineales bacterium
TTTTGGCCTAGCGCTCCCTCTTGGCCGGTGAGGAATCCGCAACTCGGACCTACTCGGCCCAGCGCCCAACCGCACCGCCCCAACATGTTATGAGCAACCCGGCCTCAGGTATTTTGACCTGGCGTTCCCTTCTGGCCGGTGAGGAATCCGCAACTCGGACCAACTCGGCCAGCGACCCACCGCTCCGCCCCCCGCTATGTTCTGCGTGACCGGCGATGAGGCCGGTCACGCTTCGTTGCCCATTTGCCGCCGCTTGAATGCCACCTCCAACTTCGTGCTCCCCGAACCCCAGTCGTGTAATTCGCGCGCAGCGATTCGTGGCAAATGCTTTTTGACCGCCTCGCACCCGCGCTATAATTAGCCTGGTCCTCGGCTTCGCGGACCAACCACTGCGCGCCGGAGGCAACTCTTGACCCACGATCTCGGCACTCAATTCCTGGTGGCCGTCGTTGGCGCCGGCCCGGCCGGGCTGTTCGCCGCCCGCCAGCTTGCGTCGGAGGGCGCGCACGTCGTCCTCTTCAACCGCGACATCAAGCCCGGCGGGCTGGCCGAGTACGGCATCTACCCCGACAAGCACAAAATGAAAGAAGGTCTGCGCAAGCAGTTTCGCCAACTGCTGGCCCTGCCGCAGATCGACTACTACGGCCACCTCACCGTGGGCGAGACCGCCGACCTGACCCTGAACGATCTGCGCGCCTGTGGCTTTCAGGCGATCCTGGTCACCGTGGGCGCGCAGGGCACCAAGTGGCTGGGCCTGCCCGGCGAAGACTTGCGCGGCGTCTACCACGCCAAAGACCTGGTCTACCACTACAACCGCCTGCCGCCCTATAGCGAGCAGCACTTCGACATCGGCCGGCGCGTCGCGATTGTGGGCGTCGGCAACGTCATGCTCGACATCGCCCATTGGCTCATCCGTGACCTGCGCGTGGACGAGGTGGTGGCGGTGGCGCGGCGCGGCCCGGCCGAAGTGAAGTTTGACAAGCCGGAGATGGAGTACGTGGCCGGCAACCTCGACGTGCCCGCCCTGGACGCGGAGCTGGAACGCGCCCGCCCCATCATGGCGGCCGTCGGGCAGGATGTGGCCCGCGCCCGCGCCTACATTTTGGCGGCGCTGCCGGGCGCGCTGGCGCCCATCTCGGCGGCGCGCTTTCACCTCGACTTTCTGGCCTCGCCCCACCGCATTGTCGGCGCCGACGGCCGCGTGACCGGGCTGGAGGTCGAAGACACCACGCTGGTCGGCGACGCGGACGACCCCAAGGCGCGCGGCCTGGGCGTCTACCGCACCATCCCGGCCGACACCGTGGTCTTCGCCATCGGCGACCGGGTGGATGAGCACTTCGGCCTGCCGGTTAAATCCAATGCCTTCGTCAAGCACCCCGCGCCGCGCTTCGCGATCAATGGGCTGTGCTACGAAGTGTATGACGCCAACGCCGGGCACGCGCTGGACGATGTGTTCGTGGCTGGCTGGTCGCGCGAGGCCAGCACCGGCCTGGTGGGCGCGGCCCGCAAAGACGGCACCAACGGCGCGCTGGCGGTGCTGCAATACCTGCGCACTCTGCCGCCGCCCGACCCCGCGCCCCTGGCCGGCTTAGCCGCCCGGCTGGCGGCGCTGCCCAAGCCGGTGGTCACTAAGGCCGACCTCCAGCGCCTAGAGGCCGCCGAGCACGCCCAGGCCACGCAGCAAGGGCTGGAGGAGTTCAAGTTCGGCACCGACGCCGATATGCTGGCGGCGATGGAGCTGGCGCAGTAGCGCAGAGAAAAAGAAAGAGAAAGAGACATTATTGGAAATAGGCGTGAGCGCCCCGATTTTCCAACCCTAAGACTGCCCCCTACGAAATTAACTGTCATTCTGA
>JAYUUW010000836.1:0-10485 GCA_043754665.1 Anaerolineales bacterium
CGCCTATTTCCAATAATGTCTAAACTGAAAACTCAACAGCCGCCTCGTCCCTGAGTCCCTCGCTGCTGCTTTCTGCCTCCCTCTGACCTCTGACCTCCAACATCTGACCTCCAACCTCCCACTTCCCACCTCTCACCTCCCATCCTCCGCATTGCCCTCCCTCCGGCTCCGTGCTAAACTCCTCCGTCCATCCTGGTTCCCGAGGCGGCCAACCACGTGCGTGTTAAATTTTGGGGGGTGCGGGGCTCCATTCCCACCCCCATGTCGACCGAGCAGTTGAATGATCGGCTGTTCCATGCCCTGTCGGGCGCGGCCGGCCTCAACCTCGGCAACCCGGCCGAAGTGCAGGCTTACATTGCCGGCCTGCCGCCGAATGTGCGCTCGGTGGTCGGCGGCAACACCACCTGCGTCGAGGTCGACACCGGCAGCGATACGCTCATCATCGACGGCGGCTCGGGCATGCGGGCGCTGGGCCTTAGCCTCATGGCGCGCGAGTTCGGGCGCGGGCAGGGCACGGCCCACATCTTCCTCACCCACGCCCACTGGGACCATTTGCAGGGCTACCCGTTCTTCGCCCCGGCCTATGTGCCTGGCAACCGCCTGATCTTCTACGCCGTCAACAACAACCCGCAGACCTTCCTCGAGCACCAGCAGGTCGCGCCGATTTACTTCCCCATTCCGCCCAACGCCATGCCGGCCGAAAAAGAGTTCGTGCAGCTGCGCGAGGGCGAAACCGTCACCATCGGCCGCACGGTTATCTCCAACCTCTCGCTTTACCATCCCGGCACGGCCTACGCCTACCGCTTCGACGACGGCGAGAGCGTCTTTGTCTTCGCCAGCGACGGCGAATACAAGTCGCTCACCGACGCCCACCTGCGCCGCTATACCAACTTCTTCGCCGACGCCGACGCGCTGGTCTTCGACGCCCAATACTCCCTGCGCGATGTGTTTCTCAGCAAGGCCGATTGGGGCCACAGCTCGGCCATCATCGGCGTCGACATTGCCGAGCGCGCCCGCGCCAAGCGCCTGATTACCTTTCACCACGACCCCAACCACTCCGACGAGCAGTTGTACGCCATCGCCGCCGCCGCCCGCGAGTACGCCCTGGTCAACCAGATCACGCCCGACACCCAGGTGCTGGTGGGCACCGAAGGGCTGGAGCTGTTCTTGGGCCAGACCCCCGGCCTGGAGGTGATGGAAGACCGCCAGAACGGCATTTGGACCCTGGCGCTGGCCGGGCATCTCAACGCCACCACCGTGGTCGAGGCGCAGAACCGCCTGAGCCTGGTGCTGGCCGACGCCCCCAGCGCGCGGGTGCTGCTCGACCTGACCCTGCTGGCCACCGCCGATGCCATCGGCGTGAAAGGCTTGATTGATACCGCCGAAGGTTACCCGCAGGTGAGCCTGGCGGTGCTGGCCCCTACGCCCCCCGTGCGCCGTGTGCTCGACCAATCAGGCGCGGGGCAGACGCTGCAAGTGGTCCGCACCCGGCAGCAGGCGCTGGCGGCCCTGGCCGGTCCGGCCCACCTGCGGCTGGCGGCCGAGACCATCGGCGGCCAATTTCAGTTGGAAGACTTGTTGTTTGTGGACGAATTGGGGGCGGTGTACCTGGGCCGCGCGCTGCCCACGCTGCGGCCGTTGTCGGTGCGCGTGGTGGCCGGGCCGGCCGATAACCCCCTGCGCCGCGACTTTGTGGCCCAGTTGGCCGGCTGGCAGCGCGTGACCCACCCCCGCCTCAACCCCGGTTTCGCCGTCGTGGAGGCGGACGATTGGGTGGCCTATGTGTGCGACCCGCCCGAGGGCCTGTCGCTGCGCGAATGGCGCGCCCGCCGCCCGGCCTGGACCGAGGTGTGGGGGCTGGTGCGCCAGTTGGCCGAGGCTGTCATGGCGGTGCACGCCCACGGCCTGACCCACGGCGACCTGCACCCCGAGAACGTGATGATCACCGCCGGACAGGTGCGCCTGACGCGCACGCCGCTCTTCCCGCCGCCGCCGGGCCTGTCGGCGTCGGCCTACGAGGCGCCCGAGCAACTGCGCGGCCAGGGCTCCAGCGCCCGCGCCGATGTGTACTCACTGGGCCTGCTGCTGTATGAACTGGTGTTGGGCGCGCACCCCTTCGTGGCCGAGACCGAAGAGCTGCGCCTGACGCTCCAGCTTTACAGCCAGCCCCAAAGCCCGCGCCTGCGCTGGCCCGAAATCCCGCTGGAGCTGGAGATGTTCCTGCTGCGCCTGCTGGCCCTCGACCCGGTCGACCGCCCGGTAGACGGCCAGGCCGTGCTGCAAGTGCTCAGCCAGCTCCACTTCGAGCCCCGCCGCGAAGGCATCGACTAACCGCGCTCCGGCGTCTTACCGCCAACAAAAACGGACACCACCCGGTGTCCGTTTGCTCTGCGAAGCGTGCCGACTGCTTTCTGCTGACTGCCGACTGCTTACGGGTTCTTGAACGCCGCCTGCTTCAGGTCGTTGCTCAGCGCCGTCAAGATCATATCGTTCACGAAGATTGAGCCGTCCGGCTGTATGGCCTTCACCGTAATCAGCGTCTGCACCAGCTTGCGCGGGTTGCCGGCCGTGGGCTCCCACGCCAGCCCGCTCACCGTCACCCGGCCGTCGGGCGCGCGCACGCCTTTCGTGCCGCTGGCGGTGGCCCCGCCCTTCCGGCGCAAGTCAAAGTCGTGCAGCGCCAGCTCGGCATTGGCTTCGGCCCCCAGCCGGTCCACCTCCTGCGCCATGTCGTCCAGCTTCAGGTTCAGCAAATAGCCTTGCAGGGTGTCCAGCCCGTTGGCGATGGTGGCCGCCCCGGCCCGCGCCTTATCTGACAGCGCTTTATTCTTGGCCTGGGCCTGGGCCGCCTTCATGGCGGTTACCACCGCGGCCAGCCCGGCCTTCACTTCGGTCTTCTTGGCCAGCTTGGCGGCGGCCAGGTTGGTCGTGGCGATGCCGGCGCTCTTGGCCCCGGCCGTGGTGGCATCCAGCTTCTTGAACGGGATGGCCTTCCAGGCGGCCTCGGCGGCCACCAGCGCCGGGCCGAGGCCGGTCTTGCCTTTGGCCTTGTCGAGCGCGTTCTTGTATTTCTGCCAGGCCGCGTTCGTCAGCGTGGCGGGGTACTTGGTGGGGAAGTTGACGGTCATTGGAAGCCTCCTGATGGTCAATGAGACGCTGCTGGTCTGCTCACGCAGAGTGTAATCGAACCGCCGCGCGCGTCAACTATTGCGGCGCGCCGCAACCTTAAAATTTCCCGCCACACCCGCCGGTCAGCCTATTCCGTCAGGGTGACCGTGCCGCTCCAGGTCCCGGCGATGTCAATCCCGTCCACGGTCCAATCCGTCGCCAGGGTGCCCAAGGTGTTGCCGTCCCACGTGCCGCTCACCTCGCCCACGCCGGTCCACTGGTCGTCGGCGACATTGCCATTGAGGAAGGTGCAGCCCGGATCTGTGAACAGATCGATCAGCGTGATCCGGGTGACCCCGGTGGCCGTCAGGGTGCCTATAAACGTGCGGGCGGCGCCGTTGGCCGTGCCGGCTACATCGGTCGTATATGAGGCGTGATAGTCGGCTGCGACCGTCTCGAAGACTTCGCTGGGATCTTGCGTGTTGACGCACTGATAAGTGCCGACCCACGAGCCGCTGCCGGTGAGCGTGCCGCTGGTGAGGCCGGCGGCAAAGTTGACGGTGAGATTGGCGACCGAGTTGAAGGTGTCGACCGGCGCATTGGTCAGCATCTCGACAAACGCCGCCGCGCTGAGGTTCATGGTCGGCAAGACATCCGGGCAGCCGTCCTCATCGCGCCAGCCGTTGGCCGTCTCAGCCTGGTCAAAGCAGCGGTCGTTGGCGTTCGTCACCTGGTCGTGGTCGTCATCCGCCGTCAGGGCGGCCTGGGTCTCGGCGGCAAAGCGGTCGGCGCTCTCGGCCAGGGAGGTGGCGGTGAGGCCGGCCTCCGCCCGTTGGGTGACGACCTGCTCGGTGGAGAGGGCGTCGGCCGTCTCGGCCACTGCTTGCGTTTGCGCGGCCTGGGTTTGCTTCAGGCCGGCGGTAGCGAGCGCGTCAGCGGTGATGGTCAGGTCGAGGGCGACTGAATCGGTCTCGACCTGTTCGGCGCGCTGCGTGGCCCCGGCCGCCTCGCCCACCAGGAAATGGAGGGAGGCGCTGCCGAGGCTGGTGCCGTTGCGGCTGGCGTAGCAAAAGGCATCCTCCGTACCCGGATAAAGGATCAGATGGCCCGTCGCGCGCACCAGTTGGGCACCGCTCACGGTGCTGATGGCGAAATGCTGGCCGCCGCTGCAGTCGAGGTCAAACTGCGGCGCCGTGAAGTTGGTCGTCCAATGCGCGTTAAAGCTGTAAACCACCTCGGCTTCGAAGGAACTGGACCCGTCCTTGGGGCGCGTGGTGACGGACAGGATGGTGAGGTCGCTCAGCGACAAGATCACGGCGAGCGGCTGTGTCGTAATCTTGGTCTGGCTGTTCACGGTCGGGGTATTGTTCGGGTCCAGGTCGACCAGGGCGCCCAACAGATCGCCGGAGTCAGCGGCGGGCGTGATGATGGTCACCTTGCCGCCGGGGAAGGCGGGCGGCGGTTGCCCGGCGCCGGCCGCCGGCGGGGCGGCCATCACCACCGCGGCCTTAGGCACGGTGACGGTGCTGGGCGCCGGGGGATTGTCCGCCGGCCTGGCCCCCAGCAGCGCGCCCGCCACCTGGACGAGTTCGTCGAGGGTGGCCGGGCCGTCGTCGTCGATCAGGCTTTGGACGGCGGCGGGGTCGGCCAGGTCAATCAGGGCGCTCTCGGCCGCCGGCACGGTGAGGGTCTCCTCGCCGGTGGTGGGCGAAACGGCCAGCCAGCCCAACGTGCTGGCCGGATTATCCAACTCGGCCAGCAGTGTGGCGAAATCCTCGGGGGTCAGCGGCTGCGGGTTGGGAACGGCGGCGGGGTCGCCGGCCACGGCGGCGAACGGGTTGCCGCCGGCGCCGGGCGCGGTGACGCTCGCCGCCCAGATCGCGCTGGCCGCCAGCGCCAACTTATCGGCGGCTTCGTCCAGGCCCAACGTTTGGGCCAGCCACCCTTGGCGCAGCTCATCGACCTTAATGGTCAGGGCGGCGGCCTGCTGCACCAGGGTGGCATAGGTGTCGGCCATGGCCGCCGCGGCCGGATCGTTGCCGTTGCCTTGGGCGGCCAGGTTTTGGCCTTGCTGGTCGGCCAAGATGGCGATCTTGATGGTGCTTTTCTCGATGAAGGCGAAGTCGTCTTCGGTGATGGGACTGAACTGGAACGCCGGGCGGGCGATACCCGCGGCGGACGCCCGGCCCCCGGTTTGCAGCCGAGCGCGGCGGATGAAATCTAGCTCGAGCCGGTTAAGCTCGGCCACGGCGGCGAGCAGCGCCGTTTGGTTTGTGGCGAACGTTTGGGGCGAGACCGGCGTGGGCGGCGGGCTGGTGCTGACGATGGACACGCGAATGTCGCCTGGCGGCACGGTGGCCGGGGCCGGCGTGCCGGCCTGGCCGGGCGCCAATTGGGCCAGCGCCGTCTGCACCAGCGGCGGGCGGCTGACGGCCAGGGCAGCGCCGCCGCCGCAGACCAGCAGCACCAGCAGCGCCAGGCAGCCGCCGAGGGCCACGGCCGGCAGCCGTGAGCGGCGGGGCGGCGGCAGCAGCGTGGGCATGGTGGCGCCCCCGACCCACCCGGCGGCGGGCAGGGCCGGCGCCGGCCCCGGCGGCGGGGCGAACTCGGCCGCCGCGACGACCAAGAGCGTGCGGCCAATGCGGAATTGGTCGCCGGAATTTAGGCGGAAGATCTGGCCGGGCGGAAGGAGCTGCTCATTGATAAAGGTGCCGTTGGAGCTGCCTTCGTCGCGGAGGCATAGCGCGTCGCCGTCGCGCCAGATCAGCGCATGCACCCGCGAGGCGCGCTCATCGGCCAGCACCACCTCGCCGGCCGGGTCGCGGCCGACGCGCGCGGGGGCCGCGATCAGAATGGTCCGTCCATCGGGCGTGCGCAGGAAGAGTTCCATGGTATCAGTGGGGGCGCGTAAGGGTGTCGACCACGGGGCGCGGGGCGGTCTCCGGCGGGCGCGGCCGGCCAGCAGCGCCAAGGCCAAACCGCCCCCTGGCGGCGGGGGCGCAGGACTGAGGTGTGTAGCAGCGCATGTGTTTGAGTGAGACGCCGTTCGAGCAGCCAACCAACGCGCGGTGATTATATGGCAGCTTGTCGTTTAGCGCCTAGCTGGGCGGCCAACTGACGTGACGTTGCTGCGCAGTCTAGCCCGTCGCCCACGCCGATTGTCAAGCTATCCTTGGAAATGCCAGTAGAATAGAAGCCGGCGCGCCGCCCTCCCTCTATCGGCCGTGCCAGGAGCCACCCCATGCCCGCTGATCTGGTCGTCCGCAACGGCCTCGTCGTCACCCCCGACGCCACCTTCCCCGGCGGCGTCGCCATCACCCAGGGCCGCATTGTGGCCGTCGGCGCCGACGCCGCCCTGCCGCCCGCCCGCGAGGTCATCGACGTGGGCGGCCGGATCATCACCCCCGGCCTGATGGACTTTCACGTCCACTTCCGTGAACCCGGCCTGACCTACAAAGAAGACTTCGCCAGCGGCTCCACCGCCGCCGTCATGGGCGGCATCACCTGTGTGCTGGATATGCCTAACACCAAGCCGCCCACCAGTACGCCGGAGGTGGTGGCCCAGCGCGCCGCCGCCATTGCCGAGAAGGCCTATTGCGATGTGGTGCTGGTGGGCGTGGTGGTGCAGGAGAACGTGGACCAGATCGTCCCGATGGCCGCGGCCGGGGTGGTGGGCTTCAAGGTCTTTCTGGGCGAGACCATCGGCAACCTGCCCGCGCCCGACGACGGCATGCTGCTCGACGCGCTGGATCAGGTGGCCCGCACCGGCCTGCGCCTCGGCTTTCACGCCGAGAACAACCAGATTCTCCAGCACCGCACGCGCCAATTGCGCGCCACCGGCCGGCAAGACATGGCCGCGTTTCTCGAGTCGCGCCCGGCCATCTGCGAGGCCGAGGCCATTCAGCGCATGGCGCTCTTCGCCCAATATACCGGCGCGAAGATTCACATCTACCACCTCAGCTCGAAAGACGGCGCGCAGATGGTGCGCGAGTGGAAGGGCAAGGGCGTCGACATCACCACCGAGACCTGCCCGCACTACCTCTTCCTGCCGGCCGAGCAGTATCTGGAGCCGCTGCGCACCCGCCTGCGCGTGAACCCGCCCGTGCGCACCGGCGAGCACGCCGCCTATCTGTATCAAGCGCTGCTCGACGGCACAGTGGATATGGTTGCCACTGACCACGCGCCGCACACCGCCGAGGAGAAGCTCAACCCCGATATCTGGCAGGCGCTCTCCGGCTTCACCGGCACCGAGACGCTCATTCCGCTGCTGCTGTCCGAGGCCGTCCACCAGCGCGGGCTGACGCTTAACCAGTTGGTGCGGCTGTGCGCGGAGGCCCCGGCCAAGATTTGGAACGTCTGGCCGCGCAAGGGCAGCCTGCACGTCGGCGCCGACGGCGACCTGACCATCCTCGACCTCGACCAGCCGTGGACGATTGATGAAACCCACCTGCACAGCAAGAACAACATTACCCCCTGGCACGGCTGGCAGGGGCGCGGCCGCCCGGTGATGACGATTGTGCGCGGCCAGGTCGTCATGCGCGACGGCGTGCTGGCGGCCGACCAGCCGCGCGGCCAACTGGTGCGGCCGGTGGCGGCCTCCTAACGGCGCTACACTTACCTGTGCCTTTGAGCGTATCCCATGTCCGCTGAGCCTTTGCCTGTCCCCGCTATCACACCGCCTAAGAAACGCCTGGTCGTCGGCATCTCCGGCGCCAGCGGCGTCATCCTCGGCATCCGCTTGCTGGAGTTTCTCCAGCACAGCGCCGAGATCGAGGCGCACCTGATCCTCAGCGCTGCCGCCAAGGTCACCATCAGCGCCGAGACTCACTGGACGCTTAAGGATGTGGAGGCCCTGGCCCCGCACGTCTACGACAACCGCGATATCGGCGCGGCCCCGGCCAGCGGCTCGTTCCCGACGCTGGGCATGGTCATCATCCCGGCCAGCATCAAGACGCTCTCGGCTGTCGCCAACAGCTACGCCGCCGACCTGCTCACCCGCGCCGCCGATGTCACGCTGAAAGAGGGCCGCCCGCTGCTGCTGGTGCTGCGCGAGACGCCCTTTCATATCGGCCATATCCGCCAGATGCTGGCCGTGGCCGAGGCCGGGGGCATCATCTTCCCGCCGGTGCCGGCCTTCTACGCCCGCCCGCAGACGGTGGATGACATGATCGACAACACTGTCGGCCGCGTGCTCTTCCGCCTGGGCATCGACAACGACTTGTTTGCGCGCTGGCAGGGGCTGCGCACCGCCGCCCTCGCCAAGCGCAGTGACCCGCCCGAGCCCTAACGGCGGGATAAAAAAAGACAGCCACGAAGGGCTGCCTACCTTGAACGTTCGTAATTGTCGGCCATTGCGGCCGATGTCTCATCCGTTGCCCCAGCCCCCTCGGCCCAACTAGCCCCAGCCGTCACCTGCCCGCCGGATTTGTCATTCCGAACCCGGCCTCATGGCGTTGGACCTGGCGCTCCCCTCGGGCCGGTGACGCGAAGCGTCTCGGCCCCGACCTACACGCCCCTGTGTTAGGCCGCGCCGCCCCGGACATGTTCTGACCTGCCCGCCTCTCAGTCCGCCGTCCCCACTGCCTCGCTGATGTGCTGCAGCCCCTGCGCCGTCAGCCACGTCGCCAGCCCCCGGTTGATGCGCTGCACTAGCCCTGGCCCCTCGTAGATCATGCCGGTGTAAATCTGCACCAGGCTCGCGCCCGCCCGCAGCTTTTCCAGCGCGGCGGCGGCGTCGTGAATGCCCCCCACCGCCACAATCGGCAGCCGCCCGCCGGTCTGCGTGTAAATGTGCCGCACAATCTCGGTCGATTTGGCTCGCAGCGGCAGCCCCGTCAGCCCGCCTGCGCGGCGCGGCGGCAGGCTCTTGAGCGAGTTGGTGGCGATCAGCCCGGCCACGCCGACGGCCAGCGCCACGTCGACCACCTCGTCCACCTCGGCCAGCGTCAGGTCGGGCGCGATCTTCACCAGCAGCGGCAGCCCTGGCGCGGTCTCGTCGCGGGCGCGCAGCAGGGTGGTCAGCAGCGGCTCCAAATAGGCGCGGTGCTGCAGGTCGCGCAGCCCGGCGGTGTTGGGCGAGCTGATGTTGATGGTGACATAGTCGGCCGCGCCGCCCAGCAGCCGCAGGCAGCCGCAGTAGTCGTTCACGGCCTGCTCCAGCGGCGTGGCCTTGTTCTTGCCGAAGTTCAGGCCCAGCACCGTGTCGGGCACGGTGGGGCGCGCCGCCAGCAGGCGCGGCTTGATGGCCGCCGCCCCCCCGCTCGGGAAGCCCATGCTGTTGATCAGCGCCGCCGACTCCGGCTCGCGAAACACGCGCGGCTTGGGGTTGCCCGGCTGCGGCTGGTAGGTGATGGTGCCTAGCTCCAAATGGCCGAAGCCCAGCGCCGCCAGCCCGGCAATCGCCACGCCGTCCTTGTCGTACCCGGCCGCCAGCCCCACGGGGTTGCGAAAGCGCCGCCCGAACACTTCAGTCGCCAGGCGCGGGTCGGCAAAGCCGTAGGCCCGCCGCAGCCAGCCGCGCCCCAGTCCGGTGGCGGTCGCCAGGGCTAAGAGCTTCAGAATGCGGTTGTGGGTGGTTTCAGGGTCGAAGCGGAAGAGCAGGGGGCGCAGCGCGTGATACGTCACAGGGGCTTAAGATTCCGGGTTGAGAATTTGGGCGACCTGCTCGGCGGTCACCGCGCCTGCCGCCGACCAATGGCTCAGTAGGGTGCGCAGCGTGGTCACGGCGTGCAGCCGGCAGCCTTCGGCGGCCAGCGCCGCCTCCGCGCCTTGTTCGCGATTGATGAGCACGACTACGTCGCTCACAGTCAGGCCGGCGGCGCGCAGCTTGGCCAGTCCGTCGAGCGTGCTCGCGCCGGAGGTGGCCACGTCGTCAATCAGCACCGCCGTCTGACCGGCCTCGAACACACCTTCCACCGCGACTTTGGTGCCGTGGTCTTTAACTTCGCGGCGCGGGTAGATCATGCTCACGCCCAGCGTCAGCGATAGCGCGGTGCCGATGGGCAGGCCGGCATAGGGCACGGCCGCCAGGTGGTCGAACAGCAGCGGCGCGAACAGCGGCGCGTAGGCCGCCGCCACCAGTTGCAGCGTGCGCGGGTACGACGCCAGCCGCCGCAGGTCGAGGTAAATGGGCGACACCCGCCCCGACTTGAGCGTGAACGCGCCGAACTTAACGCAGCCGATGTGCAGCAGCGCGGCGGCCAGTTCTTCGACGCTGGGGGGGTTCGTAGAAATAGGGGCTTGGCTCATGGCGGTGACTGCCGCGCATTATACTCCACGCCGGCGCAACTGATTGTTCCAGCGTCGCCACGGAGGGGGGTAGTTGGTTAGTCGCAGCCGTTGTCATAGAGCCGACGAGAAACGCAGTACGAGGGCCGG
>JAYUUW010000837.1:0-1875 GCA_043754665.1 Anaerolineales bacterium
GCCGCGCTGGTGTACGACAAGCGCGGCGTGGGTGACTCGACCGGCCAGTACATCGAGGCGGCCAGCAACAACAACCTGCAGAACCTGGCCAATGACGCGCTGGCCGGGCTGGAGTGGCTGAAGACCCAGCCCAACATCGACCCGGCGCAAATTGGCGCGCTGGGCGCGAGCCAGGCCGGGTGGATCGGCCCGCGCATGGCCGCCGCCTCGCCCGACGTGGCCTTCCTGGTCATGGTCGTCGGCCCCAGCACCTCGCCGGGGCAGGAGCAGGTGTATAAGAGCCTGCTGGCCAACCACGCGCGTGACGCGCAGGCGCAGACCGACCCAGCCATTACCCGGCAGATCTTGGGCCTCGCGCCCACGCCCTTCGACCCGCTGACGTACATCCGTGCCATCACGGTGCCGGCCTTGTGGATTTACGGCGGGCTCGACGCCACCGTGCCGGGCTACGCCGGCACCGAGCTCATCAATGGCCTGCGGGAGGAAGGGCAAACTAATCTGGAGCTGATGTTCTACCCCGAGGCCAGCCACAATATGTTCCCGGCCCGCACCGGCTACCCGGAGGAGGCCCCGTACCTGCCGGGCTTCATCCCCGGCTGGAACGCGGCCGAGTTGCATTGGATTTTGGAGCATGTGCGCCTCCCGGGCTCGGCCACTGCCGGGCAGCCGATTGAGATCATGACGGATGACGGCGCGACCCTGACCGGCACGCAGTACGGCGCAGGGGATACGGCCGTCATCTTCGCGACGACCAGCGACAGCCACCAGGACACGTGGGCCGGCGTGGCACAGGACGTGGCCGCCGCCGGCTACCTGGCGCTGACCTTCGACTTCCGTTTCTGGGAGACTGACACCGACCGCGACTTCGGCCTGATGAACGCGGCCGACGCCGACCTGTTGGGGGCAGTGGCCTACGCTCGCCAGCAGGGCGCGGAGCGCGTAGTCGTCATGGGGGCCAGCCTGGGGGGCCTGGCCGCCGCCAAGATCGCCGCTCAGGCTGAGCTAGGCGGGCTGGTGGTGCTCGGCGCGCCGATGGGCGACCCGGCGCTGACCATCGCCGTGACGCCGGAGGAACTCGCCGCCGCGACCATGCCCAAGCTCTTCATCCTCTCGGCCGACGACGCCACCGTGCCGGCCGCGAAGACTCAGGCCATGTTTGACGCCGCCGCCGACCCCAAGGAGCTGTTGGTCTTCCCATCGGCACAGCACGCCACCGCTCTGCTCACCGGCCCGCACGCCGCCGAGCTGCAAGCCGCGCTGCTCAGTTTTCTCACGACGCACTTTCCGACTGAATAGGGCGACTATTGATTGAAGGCGGCAGAATGGCACGGCACAGGGCCGAATCAGTCGGAATTGCAGATTCCTCACCGGCCCGAGAGCAGCGCCAGGTCCAAAGGCCTGAGGCCGGCTTCGGAATGACAAATCGGGCGGGATGGTGACGGCGGGCGGCTGTTTGGGCCGAGCGCGCCGCTGCTCACTGCTTACTGCCGACCGCTTGCTGCCGACTGCTCTGCTCCGACCTCCGACTTCTGACCTCCTACTTCTCACCTCTCACCTCTCACATCCCACCTCCCACCTCTCACTTCCCGCCTCCCCTGTATAATCCCTGCCACTGGAGGCACCAATGGCCACTCCCTTCGACAACCGACTGCTCTTGGTTCACTGGGTCGCGAGCCGGCTGCGGCCCAGCCGCGACGTGTTCGGCAACATCGACCCGCGCGCCAACGAACTGGGCATCTCGGCCCGCGACTTCTGCCAGTGGGCGCGGCGCACCTTCCCCAACCTGAGCGGCTTCATGGTCAAGCCGTTTCACGGCACCAGTTGGCAGGGCAACAGCACCAGCGACAACCGCACCGATGTGCGCGCCCTGACCAG
>JAYUUW010000838.1:0-2878 GCA_043754665.1 Anaerolineales bacterium
CGCTGCCGCTTGATTTCTTCGTCCTGTTCTCATCCGCGGCCGCGCTGCTCGGGTCACCGGGTCAAGCGAACTACGCCGCCGCGAACGCCTACCTGGACGCGCTGGCGCACCACCGGCGGGCGCTGGGCCTGCCGGCGAGCAGCCTCAACTGGGGGCCTTGGGCAGACATTGGGATGACAGCGCGCAGCGAGCCGGCCCGCCGGCGCCGCTTGGAGCAAGGCATCGGCGAGATCGCTGAGGCCGACGGGCTGCGGGTGCTCGGCGCCATGCTCCAGGCGGCGCTGCCGCAGATCGCCATGCTGCCGGTTGATTGGGACCGCTACAGCGCGCGTCCCGGCGGCCGGCGCGCCGTGCTCGCGGAACTGGCCCGGCCCGACCACCCGGTGCGGCCTGCGTCGCCGGCCGCCACGCCCGAGGCGCGGCTGCGCCTGGCCGCGTCGCCGCGTGAAAGGCGGGAACAGATCGGCGCGCTCATCCGGGCCCAGGCCGGACGCCTGCTCGGGCTTGATCCCACGCGCCCGCTCGACCCGCAGCGGCCGCTGCAAGAGCTCGGCCTGGACTCGCTGATGTCGATTGAAATGCGCAACGCCCTGGGGGCGGCGCTAGGCGTGACCCTGCCGGCGACGCTGCTGTTTGATTACCCAACCACCGAAGCCCTGGGCGGCTACTTGGAAGGCTTGCTGGCGCCATCGGCCCCTGAGCCGGCCGGGCCGCAAAATGTGGTGGCTCAGGCGGCCGAATCAGATGCGCCGAGCGGCCAACTGGCGCAGCTATCGCAGAGCGAACTCGAGGCGCTGCTCGACGCGCGGTTGGAGCAGCTCGACCAGGGGCTAGAGAAATAGCCGGTATGCCAAACGACACGCCGCCGCCGGATCAACTTGACCGTCTCCGCCGGGCGCTCCTGGCGATTGACCGCCTCCAGAAGAAGGTGGATCAGTTGGAGAGCGCCGACCGGATGCCGATTGCCATCATCGGGATGGGCTGCCGCTTCCCGGGCGCCGATAGCCCGGAGGCGCTGTGGCAACTGCTGGCGGACGGCCGGGATGTGGTGCGCGACGTGCCGGCCGACCGGTGGGATATCGACGCCTACTACGACCCCGACCCCGCCGCGGTGGGCAAGATGTACACCCGCGTCGGCGGGTTCCTTGAGCGTGTGGACGGCTTCGACGCCGAGTTCTTCGGCATCGCCCCGCGCGAGGCCGCCTCGATGGACCCGCAGCAGCGCCTGCTGCTCGAAGTGGCGTGGGAGGCGCTCGAAAACGCCGGCCTGCTCCCGGCGCGGCTGGCCGGCAGCGCCACGGGCGTGTTCCTGGGCATCTTCTCGAACGATTACTATCACCTGCAAATGCTGGCCGGCAACGACAGCATCGATGCCTACACCGGCACGGGCAACACCGCCAGCGTCGCGGCCGGGCGTATCTCTTACCTGCTCGGCCTCGAAGGGCCGAACCTGGCGCTCGACACGGCCTGCTCGTCGTCACTGGTAGCGGTGCATCTGGCGTGCCAGAGCTTGCGGGCGCGCGAGAGTGATCTGGCACTGGCCGGCGGCGTCAACCTGATCCTGGCGCCGGACCGGACGATCTACTTTTGTAAGCTGCGGGCCATGGCGCCGGATGGGCGCTGCAAGACCTTCGACGCCCAGGCGGACGGCTATGTGCGCGGCGAGGGCTGCGGCATCGTGGTGCTCAAACGCCTCGACGATGCCGTGCGCGACGGCGATCCGATCGTCGCCGTCATTCGTGGCACGGCCGTCAACCAAGATGGCCGCAGCAGCGGGCTGACCGCGCCGAATGGCCCCGCCCAGACGGCGGCCATCCGCAAGGCGCTGGCCGAGGCGCGCCTCGAGCCCAGCCGGATCAGCTACGTCGAGGCCCACGGCACTGGCACGGCCCTGGGCGACCCGATTGAGATGGGCGCGTTGTCGGCCGCTTTGGGTCCGGGCCGTACCGCCGCTCAGCCGCTGACGATTGGCTCGCTCAAAACCAACATGGGCCACCTGGAGGCCGCCGCCGGGGTCGCGGCCTTGATGAAAGTCGTCTTGATGCTCCAGCATCAGCAGATTCCCCCGAACCTGCACTTCGCCACGCCCAGCCCGCATATCGATTGGGCGGCCATGCCGATGCGCGTGCCGACCGCCCTGATGCCCTGGCCCGTGGCCGCGGGTGAGCGCCGTGTGGCCGGGGTCAACTCGTTTGGGCTGAGCGGCACCAACGCGCACGTGATCCTGGAAGAAGCGCCCTCCGCGCCATCCGCCGCGGCCGGCCCGGGTCCTTGGCTGCTGCCCCTCTCGGCCCGCAGCAGCGGGGCGCTGCGGTCGCTGGCGCGCGCGTACCGTGACCAGTTGGCCTCGCAGCGCCTGCCGCTGCGCGACGTGTGTTATAGCGCCGGGGCGCGGCGCGCGCCCTTTGAGCATCGCCTGGCATTGGCGGGCGCCACGGCCGAGACGCTCATCGGTCAGCTCGACGCGTATCTGGCCGGCACGCAGCCGCGGGGCGCGGCCACAGGCTACGTGCCGCGTGGCCAGCGGCCCAAGCTGGCGTTTGTGTTTCCGGGGCAGGGCGGGCAGTGGGCCGGGATGGGCCGAGCCCTGCTGGCGCGCGAGCCGGTCTTCCGGGCGGCGCTGGCGGCGTGCGACCAAGCCCTGCGCCCCTATCTGGGCCAGGACCTGGTCGCGCTGCTGGCCGATCCGCAGGCCGGCTGGCTGGCGGAGATTGACCAGCTCCAGCCGCTGCTGTTCGCGCTGCAGGTGGCGCTGGCTGCGCTGTGGCAGTCGTGGGGGATTGCGCCCGACGCCGTGGTTGGTCACAGCCTGGGCGAGATCGCCGCGGCGCATGTGGCCGGGGCTCTCAGCCTGCCCGACGCGGCGCGGGTGATCGGC
>JAYUUW010000839.1:0-2927 GCA_043754665.1 Anaerolineales bacterium
AAGACCACGGCGTCATCGTCGAGCTGGTGCTGCTCAGCAACACCTACGCCCCCACCATCTGGGAGCTTAACCCGCTCAACAGCCGCAACAACGTCAACGCGCTGGAAGACATCCCCTGGCCCGATTACCTCAGCCGGCGCCACCCCAAGCTCTTTGAGCGCCAGGCCGCGCACGTGCGCCGGTTGGTGGCCGAGACCAACCGCTACGAGAACGTCATCTACGAAATCTGCAACGAGCCCGGCGGGCTGGCTCCGGTGGCGGGCAGCCCCACCGTTGCGGAAGTTAACGCCTGGCTGGCCGCGCTCATCGCCGTGGTGCGTGCGACCGAAGCCGGCCTGCCCAATAAGCACCTCGTCGCCGGACAAGAAGCCTTCTGCTACACCCCCTGGCAGCAGGCCTCCGACCTGAGCTTTGCAGGGCTGGACTACGACGCCGTGAACCTGCACCCGCTGCCGAACACCAGCTACCGGGGCAACGGCTACGACTTGGGCGCGTTCATGAGCAAGCAGCTCACCCTGCGCGCTCTGCGCGACTTTGGCTATGCCACCTATGGCGCGCCCAAACCGCTCAACCAGGACGAGGACAACGTCGCCAGCCAGTACAAAGACGCCGACGCCTGGACCATCCACCGCAAGCGCGCCTGGACCGTGCTGCTGACCGGCGGCCACTACGACTACATCGACTTCAGCATCATCAACGGCTGCGAGACCGGCACGCCCGCCTCGCAGCGCGCCATTCGGGCGTGGCTGCAATACCTGGCCACCTTTGTGCACAGCCTCGATCTGGTGCGCGCCCGCCCGCTGCCCGGCCTGCTGACCGCCGCGCCGCCCCACGCGCTCGACGTGGCCTTTGGCGTGCCGGGCGAAGACTATGCGCTCTACCTGGCCGATGAGCGCGAACTAGCCGCCGCCCGCGACCTGCCCGATGGCGACCAACTGGAGCGCGGCGCGGGCCGGCCCATCCACGGCCACCTGACCCTCACCGTGCCGTCCGGCGACTACACGTTGACTGTGTTCGATCCCCAGACCGGGCGCTACGCCCCCACCACGCGCGTACCTAGCGCCGGCCGCCCCCTGCGCCTGCCCGTGCCCGAATTCAGCCACGACACCGTGCTGCGCCTCACCCGCGCCTAGCCCGCCGCGCGCATTAGGCGCGCCGCGCCGGACGGCGGTACAATACGCCGCCAGAGCAATTGCACACGCCTCCACCTCCCGGCCCGTGCCGCCCCGTAGCGTTCCGTCCCCTGAAACCGCACTAAATCCCCTATTGACACAAGTATGCATTATGCATAATCTTGCGTTGTCCACTGCCACCCCTCCCGGCCGCCCACCGCGCGCCGGTCAACCAGCACTCAGCCTCAGCCACTGGCCCGTTGAAGGAGACCGCCCATGAAAACCGCCGTGACCCCCGCGCAGGTTCAGCAGTATCAAGAGCAAGGCTTCATCGTCATTGAAGACTTCCTCACCCCCCACGAACTCGAGCACTGGCGCACCGTCACCGAAGACGCCATCCGCCTGCGCCTAGAGGCCAGCGCCACCGACGCCAACATCATGAACAACCAGCGCGACCCCGACAACTTCTACGCCCAGGTGTTTACCCAGTGCCTGCGCCTGGCCGACATTCACCCGCAAATGGCCGAGCTGATGTTCGACGAAGACCTGGGCCGCGTGGCCGGCACGCTGGCCGGCGTGGACGGCATTCGCATCTGGCACGACCAGGCGCTGTTCAAGAAGCCGTATGGCAACTTCACCGGCTTCCACATGGACAACCCGTTCTGGTCGTTCTCCTCGCCCGACGCGCTCTCGATCTGGGTGGCGCTCGACGACGCCACCGTGGAGAACGGCTGCCTGTACTACTTCCCCGGCACGCACAAAGAAGCCACCTACGAGTCGGTCGGCATCGAGAGCAACCTGGGCAGCCTGTTCAAGCAGTACCCCCAGTGGCGCGAGCGCGCCGCCGTGGCCGCCCCCGCCAAGGCCGGCAGCGCCGTCTTCCACAACGGCCTCATCGCCCACGGCGCCGGCGCCAACATGACCAACCGGCCCCGCCGCGCCATGACCTGCGCCTACATGCCCGACGGCAGCGTCTTCAACGGCCAGCAGAACATTCTGCCCGACGACTACTTCAAGAGCCTCAAGCTCGGCGACCCGCTCAACAACAATGAGTGGAACCGGCTGATCTGGCACAAGTAGCCGGACCGCCTTAGCCTCGTCGCGGGCGGCCTCGGTAGTGCGAGGCCGCCCGCGCTTTTTCTTGCCCGGCGCACCCCGCGCCGCCGCCGGAGTGCCGCCCCCATGCCCGACTTGCCGCTCAAGACCGATGAAATTCCGTTCGCCCTGTTCACCGAAGTGCCCGACCCGGCGACCCCAACCAACCTGGGGCTGGCCGGCGCGCTGGTGCCGGGGCTGGGGCTGCACCGCTTCTTCCGCTTCCGCCAGCCGGTGGCGCTGACGCGGGTGGAACTGCCGGCCCCCACCCACTACGGCGGCATCCGCGGCGGCGCACTGCGGCGGGTGCAGGTGTTTGGCTACCCCGGCGACTTGAGCACCGCCCGCCTGCTCTTCAGCGGCGAGGTGCCCGAGGCGCCGTATGGCGAGTTCCTCACCCTGCCGCTGCCCGAACTGACCGTGCTGGCCGCCTCGGTGCTGGTAGATGAGCGCTACCCGCTGAGCGTGCCGATTGCCGACGCCGGCGGCGTGAACCACCCCACCACCTACACGCTGCCATTTACCTCGCTCGACGGGCTGCGCTGGTACGGCACGCCCGCCGGCCCGCGCGCGCTCGACATCCCCTTTCAGCCGCCGCTGGAGCGCGGCCAGATTAAGCCGCACGCCCTGCCCGGCCAAACCGTGACCCAGGATGCCAACGAGGTGCGCTTCACCAGCGCCTACCTCGATGTGGGCTTTTCGATCAAGCGCCCGCAGCTC
>JAYUUW010000840.1:0-1596 GCA_043754665.1 Anaerolineales bacterium
TGGATGACTGCCGGGTCGGGTTGGGGGGCTTGCCGTTGGGGTGGATTGGTCGCCATTTACTGGGGCTCCTTATGTGGTTATTCCACGGTCAGTATGTAAGTCAGGCATGCGACGAATTATGGGCCAAACGGCCCCGTTGGAAAAGGCCAACGTTAGCGGCAGGCGAAGCGCCTTATAATTGTGGCCTCGGCGTGGCCAAGCCAGGCCGGCCGACAGAGGAGTGGCCGAAATGCTGCGTGCGGTCGACATCATCACCAAGAAACGCGACGGCGGCGAACTCAGCCAAGCCGAGATCGACTTCTTCATCGCCGGGCTGACGAGCGGGGCGATCCCCGACTACCAGGCTGCCGCCTGGGCCATGGCGGTCTACTTTCAGGGCATGACGGCGCGCGAGACCACGCACCTGACGTTGGCGATGGCGGCCTCCGGCGATGTGCTGGATTTGAGCGACACTGTGAAGCTGGCCGTGGACAAGCACTCGACCGGCGGCGTGGGTGACAAGGTGACGCTGGTGGTCGAGCCGCTGGTGGCGAGCTGCGGCGTGCCGGTGGGCAAGATGTCCGGGCGCGGGTTGAGCTTTTCGGGCGGCACGATTGACAAGCTGGAGTCGATCCCTGGCTTTCGCGTGGCGCTGACCACGGCCGAGTTCAAACAGCAGCTACGGGAGATCGGCGTGGTGCTGACCGGGCAAAGCGGTAACCTGGCTCCGGCCGACGGCAAGCTCTACGCCCTGCGCGACGTGACCGGCACGGTCAACTCGATCCCGCTGATTGCCAGCAGCGTGATGAGCAAGAAGATCGCCGGCGGCGCGCAGGCGATTGTGCTGGATGTGAAGGTGGGCAGCGGCGCGTTTATGCCCAACCTGGCCGAGGCCACCAAGCTGGCCCAGGCGATGGTGGCGATTGGCAAGCACGCCGGGCGGCGGGCTGTGGCGCTAATTTCGGACATGAACCAGCCACTGGGGCACGCGGTGGGCAATGCGCTGGAAGTGCGCGAGGCGATTGACACGCTGCACGGCGGCGGCCCGGCTGACTTCCGCGAGCACTGTCTGGTGATTGCGGCCCATTTGCTGCTGTTGGCCAAGCACGCCCACAGTTTGCCGGCGGCGCGGGCCGAGTTGGCGGCGGCGCTGGATGGCGGCGCGGCGTGGGCCAAGTTTAGGCAGTTGGTGGCGGCGCAGGGCGGCGATGTGGGCGCGGTGGACAACCCGGAACGCCTGCCGACGGCCACGCTGATTGAGGTGGTACCGTCGCCACGCACGGGCGTGCTGCGCCAGGTGGACGCGCGCGAGATCGGCCTGAGCGCGGTGGACCTGGGCGCGGGCCGCGCTACGAAGGCGGACGCGATTGACCACGCGGTTGGCCTGGTGATCCACCACAAGGTGGGCGACCGAGTGAAGAAGGGCGCGCCGCTGTTCACCGTGCACGCCAACGACGCCCAGCGGCTGGCGGCGGCCAAGGCGCGAGTGCTCGCGGCGCATGCCTTTAGTGCGCGGGCGGTGAAGCCGCTGCCGTTGTTTTACAAAACGCTCAAGAGTTAGCAGCGGGCGGGCTTGTATCGGGGACCGCAAACAAAAACCGGCGGGCAGCATCAGAC
>JAYUUW010000841.1:0-5316 GCA_043754665.1 Anaerolineales bacterium
CTTAGTGCGAAATACGGAAACGTAACATACACACTTCCATCCGACCGCCCGAAAACCACTTGGAAAATCTTGTGCCTACCAAGAGGCGTTTGAACAACAAACACATACTTCTCGGCTTGGAATCTTCGGATTTCGGCGTGTTCGCCAGTCAAAGAGTTCGTGACAGGGATTGTTAGCACCGGGAGATGATCTTTAGTCGGACGTTTTGGCATACTTTTCGGATTCCAGCTTGTCCACGCATCTACGCCCCGGCCTCGGTCAGAAAATCAGCCACGCGCTGGCGCACGGCCTCGGCGCTCAGCGGGTCAGTGTCGAGGTAGAGGTGGCAGTTGGCGCGGGCGTGGGCCAGGCGGCGGTGCTGCTCGACCAGGTCGGCCGGCTGCCAGTTCATCCAACGGCGGGCCAGCGCCACCGGGTGCGAGACATCGAGGAAGATCAGCAGGTCGGCATGGCCGATTTGCTGCCACATGCGCGGCGCGAAGGAGTGTTCCTGCGCGATCGGTTTGGCGGCGAACCCCTGCGCCTGGAGCAGGCGGGCCAGGGTCGTTTTACCCGCGCAGCACGGCCCCACGATGCCGACAATGGGGCGGGCTGGCGGGCCAGCGTGGGGAACGGGGGCAGGCGAGTCAGGGGGCATACGCGAGTCTCCAGTCTACCAAGCTGGCTAACGGTTTACCCGGTTCACTTTGTGCAGCGTGCCGGCGTCGGCGAACACCGTAATCTCATCGCCGGCTTGCAGCACCACCTCATCGGCCGGGTGCAGCTCGGCCTTCTCGCCGCGCCGCAGCAGCACGACGCTCAGATCATACAACTGTTCAATATCGCCCACCGCCCGCCCGACCAGCAGCGAGGTGCGGTTGATGGTGAAGTGGCTCATGCTCAGCAGCCGGCCATGCACATGCACCGGCGCGCCCACCTCCAGGTCGGCGGCGGCGGCGGCAAAGGCCGGGGCGGCCAAGGCCGAGGCGCTGTAGGCGGCGGTGATGCCAAACGCCTGCCGCACCTCGCGCGCAAAGTCGTCATCGAACAGCCGCACGATGGTGCGGATTTTGGGATTGACGGCGCGGGCGTGGATGGCGATTTGCAGGTTGAGCGTGTCATCGCTGGTGACGATGACGACGGTGTGCGCCCGGTCGACCCCGGCCTGGCGCAGCACGTCGTACTTGTTGGCGTCGCCGCGAATGACCGGCACATCCCAGCTTTGCACCTGGGTGAGCAAGTCGGCCTCGGGGTCCAGCTCAATGGTCACAAAATCCTCGCCCAACTCGTGCAGCGCCCGCGCCGTGCGAAAGCCCAGGTGGCCCAGCCCAATGATGACGATGTGGTTGTTATAGGTCTTAGCGACTGCCACGTTCCAGGCCTCCCCGCGCGCGCGCCGGTTGAACAACACCAGGCTGAAATCGGCGATGCCCTGGCTCAGAATCGCCAGGCCCAGCACCGGCATTAGGAAATAGAATACCGCCAAATACCAGGCGCTGGGCAAATTCTCGCCGGCCTGGAGGAACATCATGAGCAGCACCATATACCAGGCTTCGTGCATGGTGGCGGGGTGCTCGGCCTGGGCCAGGCGGCCCAACAGAAAATACAGCGCGCCGCCGCCCACAACCGCGACGGCAAACGCGCCCAGCGAGCCGCCGAACTGCCGGAACAGCACGATGGTATCGCGCAGCCACAGCCGCACGGGGCGCAGCCAGCGGAGCGGGCGATGGCGCGGCTGGATCACAGCGGCATCCGCAGCACCAGCCGCCGCGCCGGGTGGTCGTCGTTGGGGCGCGGCAGCACCGCCACCACCAGAATGCTGATGTCGTCGGCCGGGCGCTGGTCGTCGGCCGCCATGGCCAGCGCCAGCAGTTGGTCGGCCCAGCTTTGGGCGCTCGCCAGCCCGCCCTCATACAACCGCTGCACCTCGGCCCGCACATCGAGCGGCTTGCCCTTGCGCATGCCGGCCGTGGGCAGGCCATCGGTATAGACCACCAGGGCCATGTTGGGGGTGAGCGGCAGTTCTTTGACCAGCGGCTTGGTGTGGCGATAGATGCCCACCGGGCGGCTATCCGCCTCCCACTCGCTGACGCCCTCGGGCGTGAGGGCGTAGCTGGGGTTGGGGTTGTTGCGCGAGAGCACCACCGTCTTCGAGACCATGTCGAACGAGACGATGTTGAGCGTGGCCTGCACCTTGCCGCCGTGAAGCGCGAACAGGTAGTCATGCGCGGCGCGGGCGGTGGCGCCGTCGCGCACGCCTTCGGCCAGCAGGCTGATGGCCTTGCGCGCCACCAGGTTCGAAACGGCCTTGGCGCCTTTGCCGGAGTGCTGGCCGTCGACCAGCACCAGCGACAGCCCCCCGGTGGGGCGCTCAGTCATTTCGAGCGTGTCGCCGGACTCGCGGCTGGCCCACTTGGCGACTTTGGAAACGGCAATCTGAAGTTCCATACAGCGACGCCTTACTCGTCTGCCTTCTCGGCAATGAAAACCGTCACCACGCTGCGGGGCTGGCGCACCAGCTCCACATGGGCGGTAAAGCCGGCCGCCGTGTAGCGTGCCGCCAGCGGCGCATACCAATCGCCGGCGCTCTGGCCGGTGACCCGGAACAGCCAGGCCGCCCAGCGGTCGCCCAGCGAGCCGCCGGTGATCTGCGCGGCGGGCACACACACAAACACCCCGCCCGGCGTGAGCAGCCGGTAGAACTCGGCAATGGCGGCGGGGTCGGCCACGAACTCCGTGGGGAAGGTCGACACCAGGCTCTGAAAGCTGTGCGGCGGGAAGGGCAGCGCCTGCACCAACCCGTGCACGAGCGGCAGCGGCAGTTGCGGCCCGCCCAGCGCGCGCTTGAGCTTGCCGCCGGCCAGGCGGCCCATGGCCGGCGAAGCGTCAATCCCCACCGGCTGAAAGCCCAGGCTCACCAGGTCGAGCAGCAGATTGCCGGTGCCGTGGGCCACCTCCAGCACGCGCCGGCCGCGCAGGTAGGGCAGGGCGGCGCGCTGCCAACTGCGCCACTGGCCCATCGACACGGTCCAACTGACCAGATCGTAGGTCCAGGCCAGTTGGTGATACAGCAGCCCGAAGGCGAAGCGCATGAAGCGGCGCAGCGCCATGCCGGCGCCTACCGCAGCACTGCCCAGGCCACAATGACAGCCAGCACGCAGACCATGGCCCCCAGCCCCACAATCGCCAGGATCGCCAGCTTCAGGCGGATGTCAGCGCCTTCGGGGCTGACGACGCTGCTGCTCGCATATGGGCTGGCGGCGCGGCCCACCGGTACGCTCGGCGCAATGGGGGCCGAGGCGGCAAAGGCGGGCGCGTTGGCGGCGTCGGCCGGGTTGGCCGGCGCGGCGGTCACCGGCAGCATCGCGCCCAAGAAGCCTTCCAGGGCGTCGGGCAGGCCGTTGCCATTGGCGTCGAACTGGGCCTGGAACTTCTCGTACTTGGCGCGGGCCTCGGGCGGCAATTGGTCGAGGCCGTGGTACATCTGCCCGTCATACATGATGGTGGCCTGACCCTGCACCAGCGGCATGGCCGTGCCGGGTTTGACCAGTCCCTCCAGCATATCGGGCATGCCGTCCTGGTTGTTATCCGCAAACGCGCCCATGGCCTGCTCATACTGCCGCCGCACATCGGCGGGCATGTCGTCGAGGTTGTTGTAGTTGGTCCCGTTGAAGTTGATAATGGTCGGCATACCGGCTCCTGCTGCCCCCGCACGCGTACACAGGGATTATAGTGCCTCACCCGGAGGGAGAGAAAAGAGAAAGAGAAAGAGAAAAAGGGGGGCCGAGGTCGTTGGGCAGTCAGGCGGGCGGCTAGCAGTGGGCGCGGGATTTTGATATGATTTGCGTGGCGCAATGTGCGCCACAACCCGAGGACAACATGGACCGAATATTGCTTACCGGCGGCACCGGCGTCTTTGGCCGGCACTTGCTGCCTCGGCTGAAGGCCGCCGGCTACCCGGTGCGCGTTCTGAGCCGCCAGCCGCGCCCTGCCACCGCGCCGGCCGAGGTGGAATGGGTGACCGGCGATCTCGACACCGGCGCGGGCCTGGAGGCGGCGGTGGCCGGCGCGCCCATCATTGTGCACGCCGCCAGCAGCCCCGCCCGCTGCACCCGCGCCGTAGATGTGGACGGCACCGGCAAGCTGCTGGCCGCCGCCCAGGCCGCCGGCGGCGCCCGGTTTGTCTTCGTCTCCATTGTCGGCATCGAGCGCGTGCCGTATGCCTACTATCAGGCCAAGCTGGCGGCCGAGGCGCTGGTGCGCGACAGCGCGCTCAACTGGTCCATCGTGCGCGCCACGCAATTTCACAATCTGCTGCACAGCTATTTGAAGGGGTGGATGCGCTGGCCGCTGCTGTGGCTGCCCACCGACTGGCAATTGCAGCCAGTGCATCCGGGCGAGGTGGCGCAGTACCTCACCGACCAACTGGCCAACGGCGCCACCGGCCGCTGGCGCGACTTTGGCGGCCCTGAGATTCTGACCCTGGGGCAGATCATTGAGCAGTGGGCGGCGGTGCGCGGGCGCGGGCTACGGACGTGGCGCTTGCCGCTGCCGGGCAAGCTCTCGGCCGCGCTGCGGAGCGGGGGGCTCACCGCGCCCGACCGGGCCGCCGGCCGTGTGACCTGGGGCCAATGGCTGCGAAAGTGAAGGCGACGATGCCGCGTCAATTGAAAGCCATTCAGTGGGTGCTGGCTGCGCTGGGGGTGGTCAACATTGTCACCGGGTTGGCGCTGCTGCTGCTGCCCACCCAGTTCTACGCCGCCATTGCCACCTATCCGCCGTACAGCCGCCACTTCTTGGGCGATGCGGGCGCGTTTGTGCTGGCGCTGGGCGTGGGCGTGCTGTGGGCGGCGCGTCAGCCAGTGCGTCACCGGGGCATTGTGGCCGTGGCCGCGCTCGGCAGCGCGCTGCATGTGGTCAACCACTTCTTTGATGATGTGCTCGGGGCTGACGCCTCGGTGGCGCGGGCGCTGGCGAACACCATGCCGCTGGCGGTGCAGGCGCTGCTGCTGGCCTGGGCGTGGTGGGCGGCGTGGCCCACAGATACTAGATAAGCAGCGGCAAGAACAGCGTCGCCAAGCCGAGGAACAGGCCAAAGCCCACGCAGTCGGTCACGGTAGTCACAATGACGGCCGATGCCAGCGCCGGGTCGAGCTTGAGGGCGCGCAGCGTCAGCGGCACCAGCGTGCCGGCCAGGCCCGCCGCCACCAAGTTGCCCATCATCGCCAGGCCGATCACCAGCCCCAAAATCGGAATGCCGCGCCAGGCCCAGGCCCCCAATGCCACGAGCACGCCGACCACAATGCCGTGCACCAGGCCAATGCCGGCCTCGCGCAG
>JAYUUW010000842.1:0-2575 GCA_043754665.1 Anaerolineales bacterium
TGGCTTAGACCGTCACGCCCAGCAAGCCGCGCGTCAGTTGGAAGTCCACATCGCCCAGGGCCAGCCGTTGGGGCAGGTAGCGCCGCGCGGCCACATCAACCACCTGCTGAATTACGTGTTCCGCCCACCCCTCCGGTTCACCGGCCAGCGCCAAATCAAAACCAGCCGTCGCCGCGCCGGCGGTCACTTGCACCATCGGCACCAGCGGGTGGCCCTGCGCGGGGCGCTCGCCCGGCGCGGCCAGCAGCACCTCCACCCCGGTCGCGCCCAGGCCGGTGAGCATTTCCACCCAATGCGTCGTGGGCGTGTCCATGAGGTGCAGGCCAGCTAGAGCCGCCGCCCGCCCGTAGGCCAGCGTGGGGCGCGGCGCATCGACCAACGTTTCACTCACAAACCGCTCAGTTTGTAGCAGCGCCGCGCCGGCCGGCACCACCACGGTGCCGCCCGCCGCCACAATGGTGCGCGCCACCCGCGCCAGGGCCGCCGCCATTTCTTCCGGCACCGGCCCGGCCGCCAGCAGGCCGACCCGCAGCGACTGCAAGCCCGTCATTTCTTCGGCGGGCGGCGGCATGGTCGCCAGTGTGGCGCGG
Source organism: Anaerolineales bacterium (assembly GCA_043754665.1). Taxonomy (GTDB): domain Bacteria; phylum Chloroflexota; class Anaerolineae; order Anaerolineales; family UBA6663; genus JADZEK01. Next base: position 591 of record JAYUUW010000842.1, read on the forward strand.
AACCACGCCTCGATCTTATTCAGCACCGCCTCGATCCCGCCGTCGAGCTGCACGCTGGCCCAGCCATAGTGGGCCGGGTCGCCGCCCGCCTGCGCCAGTTGAGTGCGCATGTAATCGTTGTGGGTCTTCTCGCAGCCGTGCTCCAGAAACAACCCGCGCGCCACCAGCGGGTGCGCCATGTAGTTGAGCAGCGGCCGGTGATACATGGCCCCGGTGGAATGCCCCGCCGCGCCGCAGCCCTCGGTGTGCACCAGCGCCACAAAGCGCGATAGCCCCTGCGCGTGGCCCAGCCCCAGGTCGTTCAGGCGGTTGGCCGCCAGCCGCGCAATCTGCCCCGCGCACAGGCTAGTGGGCAAGATCAGCCCCAGTTGGTCGGCGCTCAGCCGCACGCCGTCGGCCCGATCGCCGGTCCGGCGCATGGGGAAGGCGTATGCTCGCGTCACGAGGGCGTCGGTCTTCACCGGCAGCGGGCGGCCGTCCGGCTCGGGCGCGGCCAGCACCCCGGCCACCTGCCCCGGCCCGGTCTGCCGCCAGTTGCGCCAGATGGATACCTGCGTGTGCCCCGCCCGCTCGCCCTTGCTGGGAATGCCGGAGGCAATAGCCACCGTCAGGTCCACGGCCGCCGGCGTCAGCGCTTCGAGCGGCGTGCCGTCCAGGTACGCCCCGGCATTAATATCCATCTCGCGCTCCAGCAGTTGGTAGCGCGGCGTGGTGGTCATCACCTTGATGGTCGGCACAAAGGGGAAGTTGGTGATCGAGCCGTTGCCGGTGGTGAACATGATGAGGTTCGACCCGCCCGCCACCTGCCCGGCGATGCTTTCCAAATCGTTGCCGGGCGTGTCCATAAAGTAGTAGCCGGCCGCCGTCATGCGTTCGGCGTAAGCGACGGCGTAGTCTAGCCGCACGGCCGGGTCGAGCTTGGCCGCCGCGCCCACCGACTTGAGGATGATGTTGTACAGCCCGCGATAGCGGTTGCCGCCCGAGACGTTGCCCTCGCCGGTCACGCCGTGCCAGGCCAGTAGGTCTTTGTACTGTTGGCTGAAGTCCAAAAACTTGCGGGCGGTGGCCGCGTCGCGCACGTTGCGCAGCACATACGCCTCGGCCCCGTCTAGCTCAGTGGTTTCGGCCAGGCACGCCACGCCGCCATAGCGCACCAGTTCGCGCGCCACGGCCCCCAGCAGCGGGTTGGCCGACACGCCCGAGAACGCGTCGGACCCGCCGCATTGCAGGGCCAGGTTTAGGTGCGCCAGGGAGGTGGGCACACGCGGCGTCGCGCCCACCGTCGGCAGCCAGGTTTGCACCACCGCTGCCCCGCGCGCCAGGTCGCTCTCAAAGCTGCTGGTCAATTCGAGAAAGTGATGCGGCAGCCGGTCGAGCGCATACCCTTCGGCCAGCGCGTAGTCGCGCACCGTGGCGTTCGAGATCAGCCCGCCGCCGTCGTCCACCAGCAGCACCGCGCCCACGTTGGGGTTGACGACAAAGCCGGCCAGCGTGCGCAGCAGCAAGGCGCGGTTGTTCAGCGGCTCGGCCCCTGCGCCCTCGGTGTGCGCCACGGCCACAATCGCGTCCAGGTTGGGGTAGTCGGCCGTCGCCCCCTTCAGCCGGGCTTCGAGCGCCCGCACATAGCCGCTCACCCGCGAGGTAACGCCCAACAGAAGGATGTGGTTGCGCGTGCCCACGCCCCGCCCGCGCGCGCGCGGATACCCCAAGAACGTGCGCGCCTCCGGGTAGCGCGCCACCTGCTGCCCCGGCACAAAGTGCGCCTCGTCCAGCACATACGGCGCAGCGTAGTCTTCAAAGTTCGGCGCGGCCGGCAGCGCGAACGGCAGGTGGCGCACCGCCAACGCCTCGAGCATGGCGGCGTTGCACACATAGTCGCCCGGCGCGATGGCGCGCGTGGCCCGCCCGAACGGCAGCCCCCACGACAACAGCGCCTCGCCGGCCGCCAGCGCCCGCACTGCAAAGCGATGGCCGACCAGCACCGT
>JAYUUW010000843.1:0-4197 GCA_043754665.1 Anaerolineales bacterium
TTGCCGACTTCTTTCACGATCACCGGCACTTCCAGCGCCCGGCAAATCTGCTCGATTCGCCCGAGCAGCCCCTTGAAGTTCACGTTGCCCTCGGGCTGCACGGCCTCCTGGAGCGGGTTGAGGTGCAGAATCAGGGCGTCGGCCTCGATCATCTCCACGGCGCGGCGGCATTGGTCGAGGCCGTAGCCGTAGTTGAGCTGCACCGCGCCGAGGTTGGCGAACAGCAGGATGTCGGGCGCGACGTTACGGACTTGAAAGGTGGCGGCGAGGGATGGGTTCTCGACGGCGGCGCGCTGCGAGCCGAGGCCCATGGCGATGCCGGCCGCCTGTGCCGCCTGGGCCAGCGTTTGGTTGATGCGCCGCGCCTCGTCGGTGCCGCCGGTCATGGAGGAGATGAGGAGCGGGGCGCTCAGGCGCTTGCCGAACACGGCCACGCCAGTGTCGACGGCGGCCAAATCCAGCTCCGGCACGGCCTGGTGGACGAAGCGATAGCGCTCCAGGCCGGTGGTGAGGCCCGAGCGGACGTCTTCCTCCAGGTTGATGCGGATGTGATCGGCTTTGCGGGAGGCGGTGCCCGTAACTTCAGTCATGAGGTGGGGTTATAGTTGGGGGTGCGGCAGGTATCTTACCAGCCGGGCGGGTGACTGTCAAATAAAATGACCGCCAGTCAGCGAATCGGCGGCTTGTCTTGACAAGCAGTCCCTGAGACATACAATGAAACGACCTTTACCCTGGCAAATAACTCTTGAAGGAGACTGATAATGGCTGACACACTGGAAGAAGTTAAGGGCATCATCGTCGAGCTGCTCGGCGCCGATCCCGCGAAGGTTGTGCCCGAAGCCCGCTTCCGCGAAGAACTGGAAGCCGACTCGCTCGACCTGGTGGAGCTGATCATGGCGTTCGAGGAGAAGTTCGGCGGCGAAATCTCGGATGAGGACGCCCAGAAGATCACGACCGTGGGCGAGGCCGTGACCTACCTGGACTCGAAGCTGAAGAAGACGGCGTAAGGCGCAAGAGAAAAAGAACGAGCAAGAGAAAAAGGTCAGGCCAAGGCCAGGCGCCGGAAGACTACCTTTGACAATGGGCGAGGAACGATCTCGCCCATTTTTTGTTTAAGCGGCGGAGGGGGCTACATGAATTTGCCAAAGCCAATGGCCCAGGCCGGTTACACAGACCGTGACTGGGGCTGCGCGGATGGTCACGCGGCCGTTACAGTCCAACTTGCAGATTTCTCACCCCCACAACGTTGCGAGTGGTCCAACGGCCTGAAGGGGGCTTCGAAATGACAAATCACGCGAGAGGGTGATGGCAGGCGATTGGGTGAGCCAAGGCGATTGGGCAATGTTCTTGCTTGGCCGAAGCAGCCGCCCGAGCGTCAGGCGGTGAGGATGGTCACGCGGTCATTACAGTCCAACTTGCAGATTTCTCACCCCCCACAAAGTTGCGAGTGGTCCAACGGCCTGAAGGGGGCTTCGAAATGACAAGTCAAGCGAGATGGTGACGGCAGGCGACTGGTTGAGCTGCGGTCAGGCGGTGAGGAAGCCGCGTGGCGTGGCGGCATAGCCGGGAAAGACCTGCGCCAGGGCCGGGTTGTGCAAGCGCAATTGGAGCACCTCGGCCAGCACGTCGCGGTAGTCGGTGGTGACGGCCAGGTCGCCGGGGCCGATGAGGGCCTCGGGCGCGAGGCCGGGCCAGCGGCCGTGCACCTGCCCGCCCTTCACATGGCCGCCCATGAGCAGCATGACGCTGCCATGGCCGTGGTCGGTGCCCAGGCTGCCGTTCTCCTGCACGCGGCGGCCAAACTCGGAGAGCGCCACGACCATTAGCCGGTCGGCGTGCGCGGCCAGGTCGGCGTGGAAGGCGGCCAAGCCCTGGCCCAGGTCGGCCAGCAAGCCGGCCATGAGGCCCTCGCTGCCGCCCTGCGCGAAATGCGTGTCCCAGCCGCCCACGTCGATGGCGGCGACTTCCAGCCCCACTTCCGCCTTAATCAGCATCGCAATCTGCCGCAGCCCCAGGCCGAACTCCGAGTCGGGGTAGGTGGCGTCGCCGGCCGGCACGTAGCCGAGCGGGTCGAGCGTTTGCAGGGTGTTCAGAATCTCCAGCGTCTCTTGCCCGGTCACAGCCAGCGGGTCGTGGCCGGCGTAGAGCGCGCCCAGGGCGGCCTGCATGTGGGCCACGGCGCGGGCGTCGCCACCGAGATGGAAGTCGGTGATGGAGCGCAGGGCCGAAACCGCTACCGCGCCGCTGAGGCTGCGCTGGGGCATGGCGCCCAGGCCCACGGCCCGCAGGGGCGACGGGTTGCCGGTGTTGAGCGTGGCCAGGTGGCGGCCGATCCAGCCGGAGGCCGGGCCGCGCTCGTCCTCGACGCCGCGCTCCATGAGTTCCATGGCGCGGAAGTGGCTGCGGCTTTCGTCGGGCGCGCCAACGGCGTGGATGGGCGCGAGGTGGCCGGCCTGCCAGGCGGGCAACAGCGGGTGCAGGGCGGGGTGCAGGCCAAAGAAGCCATCCAGGTCGAGCGCGCGCGCGTTGGCGGCGGCGCGGGTGTCGTCCGGCCGGGGGATGCCGAGGGTAGGCCGGCGGGCGTAGTAGGCGGCCTCGCCATGCGGCACGACGATGTTGAGCGCATCGGCCGCGCCGCGCAGGAAAACGACCACCAGCGTGTCGCCGCGCGGGGCGGTCTGCGGCGGCGCGAAGGCCAGGCGCGGCATCCAATTGGGCCAGGCAACGGCCCCAGCCAGCACGGCGGCGGACTCGAGAAAGCGGCGGCGGGTGTGGGTGAGGGACATGATGATCTCCGAGTTAGCGCCACTGAAAGGCGGGCGAGGCCAGCAGGCCGGCGGTAATAAGCGCGGGCAGGTCGGCGGCGGGCGCGCCGGCCGAACGCAGCGCGCTGAGCAGGCCATCGCGGGCGGCTGGTGCGAGTGGCTGGCCGAGCAGGCGCTGGGCCAGGTCGTCCACGGCGGCGGCCGGGTCGGCGGCGGACGTCAGGTCAAGGGTGGTGCCGGGCACTTCGCCGCGCGCCAGGGCGAGGGCGAACTGCCAGCGCGGCAGCAGGTTGCCGGACCAGGGTGCGGCGCGGTCGGGGTAGCCATCGGGCGTGGGCCAGGCGAAGTAGGGCTGGCCCATGCGCAGCAGGTAGTCGTGTAGGGCGGGGCCGGCGTCGGTTTCGGCGTTGAGCTGGCGCAGGGCGGCGGCCACGAAGTTGACCGGCCGCTTGAACTTGGCGGCGGCGGGCGCGTCGGGCGCGGTGAGGCCGTCGAGCAGGATGACGCGCAGCACGGCCTTGATGTCGCCGCTCGTGGCGAGGAACGCGGCAGTGGCGCGGGCCACGAGGGCGGGCGGCGGTTCATCGGCCAGCAGGCGGCGCGCCAGTTTGGTGCTGATGAAGTGCGCGGTGGCCGGGTGCGCGGCGAGGCGGTCGAGCACATGCTCGGCCTCGGCCTGGCCCTCGGGCAGCAAGTGTAGGCCGAGCACAGTCTTGGGGCCGTCGTCGTGCAGGTCAGGGTTGAAGGTGAACTCACCGCGCCAGAAGCGCTCTTTGACGCTCCAGCCGGTGAGGGCGCGGGCCAGGTCCATGACATCGGCCTGGGTGTAACCGCCGTCGACGCCGAGGGTGTGCAGTTCCATGAGCTCGCGGGCATAGTTCTCGTTGGGTGCGCCGCGCACGTTGGCCTGGTTGTCGAGATAGCTGAGCATGGCCGGCGAGTGGGCCGAGGCCCACAGCAGGTCGCGGAAGGAGCCGAGCGCGTGCGGGCGGATGACCGCGCGGTCGTCCACGGTTTTAAGGAACCAACAGTCGCCCTTCTCGGTGCTGAGGTGAAAGTGGTCGCTCCAGAACTCCACCATGACCTCATACAACTGGCGGCGGCTGTAGACCTGGCGCAGCAGTGTGGCCTGGCGCAGCTCGTCCGGCACGGTGGTCTTGTCGAGGTTGTCGAAGATTTCGTCGCCCAGGTCGGCCAAGTCTTGCGCCTTCATGCCCAGCGTGTCGAAGCGGTGCAGCCGCCAGTCGGACGGGCCATCGTCGAGGGCGGCGGGCGCGAGCTGTTCCTCGATCCACGCGGCCACGCCGATCTCGGCGACGCGGGCGCGCTCGGCCAGGCGCGGGCCGAAGGTGAGGCGGTTGAGGGCGCGAAAGTCAGCGGGCGCGAGGGCGGGCATGTCTGCCAGCGGCGCGGTCTCGGCCGGGCCGCCGAT
>JAYUUW010000844.1:0-4574 GCA_043754665.1 Anaerolineales bacterium
GCAGACCTTCAGCCGGGCAGACCTTCAGCCGGGCAGACCTTCAGCCGGGCAGACCTTCAGCCGGGCAGACCTTCAGCCGGGCAGAGGTGTTGATCCTAATGGGCGCTACTGGCACTATCCTGCTTTGTCTGGCGGCCTCGCTCTACAATTCTTGGACGTTTGATTATCAACCGCAGGGACGCTACCTGTTTGGGGCAGTCGGGGCGCTAGCCACGCTGTTATGGGGCCAGTGGGGGCGCGAGCCTCGGTGGTCCCAGCTTATTCGGGTTGTCAGCGGTACGTTCCTGGTGATGCTGAGTCTGTCCGTGCTTGTGCGCCATATCTTGTTGAATCCCAGTTTCGTCATTTAGCCCATCTGCGCTTCTGTTCTCGCAGCGCAACCACATACCCACCCGCCTTCCCGAGAAAAATCCAGCCATACCATGCCACCGATTGAAACGCTGTACCTGATCCACCATAGCCACACCGATATCGGCTTCACGCACGACCAGCCGATTGTGTGGGAACTGCACGGCCGCTTCATCGACCAAGCGCTGAACATCATCGAGGCGCACGCCGCCGACCCCGCGCCCGACAGCCGCTTCCGCTGGACGGTGGAGACCACCGCCGTGCTCGACCACTGGCTGCGGCAGGCGACGGCGGCCGACATCGACCGGCTGCTGCGCGCCGAGCGGGCGCAGTTGCTGGGCTGGGTGACCAACAACTACTGGATGACCAACTTTCAACCGGCGCAGCCGGGCCGGGTGCACGCCCGCTACCGGCTGTGGCCCTACGCCGGGCCGTTCGATGAGGCGCGCGGCCACCGGCTGGGGGCCGAGGCCGCCCACGCCCGCCTGGTGGTGCAGCACTTGGGCGAGCCGCCCGCCGCCACCACGCCCTGGCCGGCCAGCGGCCGCCTGCTGGCGCTGCCAGCCGAGCCGATCCTCACGCTGCATGTGCGCGCGGGGGCGGAGCCCGGCACGCTGCTGCTGCGCCTGTGGAACGCCAGCGATACGCCGCAGGCGGCCGTCATCGGCTCGGGGCTGCTGCGGGTGCAGGCCGCGCACCAGTGCGATCTGTTCGACCAGCCGCAGGCCGCGCTGGCGGTGACAGACGGCGCCGTGCGCTGCACGCTGCCGCCGCGCCAGGTATGCGTGGTGCAGCTAAGGGTGGCGGTGTAGGGGCGGCGCGGCGTCCGGCAGCGGCCCGAGCATCTCCAAAAACACCGCCACCAGCTCCGCGTCGAGGTGGCTGCCGGCCAAGTCGGCCAGGTGGGCGCGCACCCGCGCTTCGGGCCAGGCCAGGCGGTAGGGCCGGTCGGAGCGCAGCGCGTCCCACATGTCCACCACGGCGAACAGGCGCGCCGCCAGCGGAATGCGGCGGCCCTGCAAGCCGCGCGGGTAGCCGGCCGTCCCACTTCTCATGATGGGCGTAGGGGATGTCGAGGGCGGGCCACAGGTACTCAATCACCCGCAGCATCGCGTAGGTCAGGGTCGGATGCCGGCGCATGACGACCCACTCCGCGTCGGTGAGCGGGCCGGGTTTGTGCAAGATGCTGTCGGGCACGCCCATCTTGCCAATGTCGTGCAGCAGCGCGCCGCGCCGCAAATGCACGAGGGCGGCCGCATCGAACCGGCCGACCCGCTGCGCCAGCGCCAGCGTCATCTCGGTCACGCGCTGGGTGTGACCTTCGGTTTCGTGGTCGCGCAGATCGAGCGCGTGCGACCAACCTTCAATGGTCGCATCGTAGGCCAGCGCCAGTTCGGAGTGGCTGTGCTGCAAGTCGGCCACCAGCGTGGTGTTGTCAATGGCAATGGCGGCCTGCCCGGCCCAGGCTTCGAGGAAGTCGAGCCATTCCGGGTCGGGCCGGAGCGCCACGCGGTGGAAGACCTCCAGCACGCCGCGCACCTCGTCCTGGACGATCAGCGGGGCGGCGAAGTAGCTGACAAAGCCATCGGTGTTCAAGAGCGGCGCATCGGTGAACGCGCCCGGGTCGGCGGTGAGGTCGGGCACCACCAGAATGCGGCGCTGCAGCGCGGCCTGCCCGGCCCGGCCGCCGCCCAACCGCAGCCGCGTGGCGCGCAGGGCCTCGCTGCGAAAGCCGCGCCCGGCGGCGTACACCAGCCGCTGGTCGGCGGCATCGAACAGCAGCACCAGGGCCGCATCGACGCCGAGGCGCTGCGTAATCTGTTCCAGCAGCACATCCAGCGTGGCCTGGATGCCGCCGTTGTTGGTGATGGCGATGTGGATGGTGCGCAGGGCCTGCAGCCGCTCCAGCCGCCGGCGGGCGTCTTTGTACAGGCGGGTATTGACGATGGCCAACGCCGACTGGTCGGCCAGCCCGCGCAGCAGCAGGCGCTCATCGTCGCCGAGCCAGGGCTGGGGCGTTGGCCCCAAGACCAGCAGCAGGCCGACTAACCCGCCCTCGTACGTCAGATTGGCATAGGCCAGGCGGCCATCGCCCACACCGTCAGGCCGCCTCCGTGACGTGGAGCTATAATTCTGAAGGAGCGGTGATGCGGTGCCCGTCGCCAGGTCACCGGCGAGCCGTGCAAACAGCGGAGTACACCATGGCAATGTTCTGCTGCCCAATTGAAGCTGAAAATAGCAGTGGCGAAGCCCATCTGCCGATCCCCCCCGGCGCTTGCCCCACCAATGGACAGATAGGCAAGATCATTAACAGCTTAACCATCAAAGCGCTGCTGGCCCGATCGCTCACTGAGATCCGGGACATCGATTACCGCTTCTGCCCAGCCCCTGATTGCCCAACTGTATATTACAGTGCAGATGGCATTCAGCTATTTGCAGAACCGGAACTGCGCGAGTGCGTCTATCAGAAACACGCGGCTGAGGACGCAGTGCTGGTCTGTTACTGTTTTCAGCACACCGTCGGAAGTATTCACGCCGAAATCGAGCGGGGGGGCAGCACGGTGGTCGCGCAAATCAACGCGGGCATTCAGGCTGCACAGTGCGCGTGTGACATTCGCAACCCTCAGGGCACTTGCTGCTTGGGCAACGTCCGAGCGCTGGTCCAGCAACTCGAAGAAGCCTACCGCGCCAGGTCGGGCGTCGGCGACAAGCGACGGCCGTGATCCGGCTCGGCAGGCCCGCGTTCCGGCAGGGCACAGCGCGGCTAACTGGCGCCGATTGATCCACAACCGGCCGACCAGTAAGATTTGGTCGGGCGGTTGTGAATCGGATATAACTGTAGGGTGCAGCGGGCTATCCTGAAGTCAGATTCGGAGAATGCCAGCGTCAGGCGCGCCCGAGATTTGCTCGGCGCAAGGTCTGCGCGTTGAGAGCCACAACGATGGTGCTGACGGACATGAGCACGGCGCCGACGGCCGGCGACAGGAGGATGCCCCACGGCGCCAGCACTCCGGCGGCCAGCGGCAGGGCCACCACGTTGTAGCCCGTGGCCCACACCAGGTTTTGGATCATCTTGCGGTAGCTGGCGCGGCTGAGTGCGATGATCTTAACTACGTCGAGCGGGTTGCTGTTGACCAGGATGATGCCGGCCGACTGCACGGCGACGTCGGTGCCGCTGCCGATGGCAATGCCCACATCGGCCCGCGTCAGCGCCGGAGCGTCGTTTACGCCATCGCCGACCATGGCGACGCGTTTGCCCTGGCGCTGCAGCGCGGCCACCTTCTCATCCTTGTGCTCGGGCAGGACCTCGGCAAAAAACGTGTCGATGCCCAGTTCGTCGGCCACGGCCTTGGCGACCGCCTGGCTGTCGCCGGTGAGCATGGCCACTTCTACCCCCATGGCATGCAGACGCTTGACCGCTTCCAGGCTCTCCGGGCGGATCACGTCCGCCAGGGCCAGGCTGGCGACCGGCTGATTATCCACCACCAGATGCACCACACTCTGCCCTTTGGCGCTGGCCGCGCGTTCGAAGTGCGCCAGATCTTCAGGCAGTTTCAGATTTAGGCTCTCCAGCAGGCGCGGGCCACCGACCTGCACCGCCTGCCCGTTGGATTGGGCCTTGACCCCCCTGCCCTGCAAGGCTTCAAAGCCGGTTACGGCGGGCAACGCCAACCCACGCTCTGCGGCGCTGCGCCGGAGGCTCCGCGCGATGGTGTGCTCTGAGTCGCCCTCGGCGGCGGCCACCAAGGCCAGGGCTTGATTTTCATTCCACGCTGCGGTCGTGGCCACACCCACCACACCAAATTCACCGCGCGTGAGGGTGCCGGTCTTGTCGAAGATCACCATGTTGATGTTGCGGGCCGCTTCCAGGGCTAGGCGGTCGCGCACCAAAATGCCGTTCTTGGCGCCCAGGGCCGTGGTGATCGCGACGACGAGCGGGACGGCCAGGCCCAGCGCATGCGGGCAAGCGATGACCAGCACCGTCGCGACCCGCTCGATGACGGTCACGTTGAAGCCGATGGCAACCGTCCAGGCGATGGCGGTCAGGGCGGCCACGGCCAGGGCGACGTAGAAAAGCCAACCGGCGGCCATGTCAGCTAAAACCTGTGTACGTGACTTGCTCTGTTGGGCCTCTTGCACCAGCCGCATGATGCCGGCCAGGGCGGTGTCGTTGCCGGTGGCCGTCACCCTCACGCGCAGGCTGCCATCACCGTTGAGCGTGCCGG
>JAYUUW010000845.1:0-2252 GCA_043754665.1 Anaerolineales bacterium
ATCGACGACAACCCGATGTTCGTGCGCGACTACGCCAAGTGCATCTTGTGCTGGCGCTGCGTGCAAGTCTGCGCCGACGACGCCCAGTACACCTACGCCATCAACTTTGAGGGGCGCGGTTACGAGACCCAGATCGGCACCTTCTTTGAGCAGCCGCTGCCAGCCAGCAGTTGCGTGTTCTGCGGGCAGTGTGTGGGGGTGTGCCCCACCGGCGCGCTCAAGCCCAAGCGCCAGTGGCTGCTTGAACAAGGCCAGACGCCGGATGAGATTATGGCGATGACGCGCAACGAACGCCGCCGCCGGAGGAAGCGATGAACCTTGGGCCGCCCGACGCCAATCGGGCGCTGCGTCCGCGCGCCCAGCTTCAGGCCTTCTTTTCCAGCGCGGCCCTCCGTCAAACCTATCTTCAGCCAGCGCCCCTGCTGCTCGGGCTGGTTTTTGTGGCCGTGGTTTTGTTGCTCCGCTCAACCACTGCCTTCTCATTTCGCTTGGGAACGGTCGTCATTCTCGCCGCCGTGGTGTCGTTTTTGCCTGTTGGCTGGCTGATCTGTCAATGGCTTCTGCCGGAATTGCAGCCGCGCAGCACTCGCCTGGCGTTGGCCTGTGTCCTCGGACTGACAACGTCGATCCTGACCGGTTTTGCGCTGGGGGTGGCCGGTTTGCAGTGGCTCTATCTGCCGGTCTGCCTTATGGTGGGCGCCGTCTGTCTGACCCGCTGGCTGTGGCGGGCCAGACACAGATACGGGTCAGGGCTGGTCACGCCCCCGGCCTCGGGCCACGGCTTGTCTACCACACCGGCCATTGTCTTGGTCATCGGTCTCCTCGGTATCTTGTCGATGATGCCGTTCATGGCCAGCCTGGTGCGCGTCCTCCCCGATCTCTACCTTGACTACGCGCGCATCGATGCCTTGTACCATACCAGTCGCGTCGCCGTGTTCGAGTATGGCGCCCCGGCCAGTCTCTGGCCCGATCTGGCCGGCGTGCAGCCCGCCGTCTATCCTGATCTCACCGATTTCTGGATTGGGCAGTTAGCGCGTTGGGGCGGCGTCAGCGCGCGTGACGCCTACTTCCTGTATGCGCCCCTTGTCCTGGTGCTGGTCAACACAGGGGTGTTGTATGCCTTCGGCCGCGAGCTAACCGGTTCACGCTGGGGGGGCTTCATCGCGGCCGCGCTGGCCTACGTGGTCTTCGTGCCCAACCCTCTCGATCCCGACCTGTTTTATCGCGGCATTGCCATCAATCCCTCGTTCCGCGCCCATTTCGTCGACTTACGCACCAACCAGGCCTATGGCCTGGGCTGGTTGGCCGTCACGGGGGCCGGCCTGGCGTTGGCGGCCTACGCCCGCTATCGACGCCGGGCCACTGGGCTGGGGCTGTTGATCGTCGCTGGTGTGCTGCTGGCGGCCTTACTCCGCATTCAAGCCAACTTCTTCGTGGTCTGTTTGCCGGCCTTTGGGTTGGTGGTGTTGGTGGCGGCGGTCCGCGATCGCTGCTGGCTCGCGTTGCTCACGTTGGCCCCGGCAGGCTTGGTGGTGGCCGGCCTCTACTGGGAAACCACGCGCGGCTACTACGCCTTGCAGACCGCCTCCCTCGCGCTCGTGTATAGCCCCTATGGTGCCAGTATCCTCGCCGCCCAATCACTGCCCGGCGTGGTCGCGGCAGCCGTCCGGCTCCTGCCCGCCGGGCTTGAGCCGCTTTTTGCCGTCCTGGCCTATGCCGCGAATAACATGTTTGGCTGGCTGTATACCGCCTTGAGTGTGGCGGCGGCCCTGGGGGCCCTGGCTCGCCGCCGGCCGCTCAGCCTGGCCCACCTCTTTATCATCCTCGCGCTCGTGGCGGCGATCGCCGCAGCCTTGGTGGTCGTCCGCCGCCAATACATTGACCTCGGCGGCGATTGGGGACTGCAAGCGCTGTTGTTGCTGCCGCGCCTCGCGCTCCTGCTGGCTATTCAGCCCCTCTACCGCGTTGCCCTCTGGGTGCATAGGCGGCTGAACTGGCCTTACGGCCAAACGGCCGCCGCCGCCTCCGGCCTGCTGGTCGTTTTCATGCTCTGGACCCGCCAAGGCGCCCAGGCCGCCCTCCACGACCAAAGCGCCCGTGCCTATGCCATGACCAACGCCGAAGTTAATACCTATTACTGGATCAACCAGAATCTGCCTGACCTGGCCGTGCTGGCGGCCCATCCCGGCCACCGCGTGAACCCCAGCGGCGAAACGGTTGCTTCAACGAACTTCTTGTCAGGGATGACCGAG
>JAYUUW010000846.1:0-3642 GCA_043754665.1 Anaerolineales bacterium
GAGCACATCAACCGGGCCTATGCCAGCCTGTTCACCACCTTTGTGGCCCACACCAACCGCGTGGGCTTCGAGGACGGCCTGCACTTCTGGGGCGGCGCGACGGTGTTCGACCCCAACGGCGACCTGATTGCCCAAGGCCCGTACCAGGAAGAGGCCATCACCGTGGCCGAGCTGGATTTGGGCCAACTGCACCGCACCCGCGCCCGCCTGCCGCTGCTGCGCGACGAGCGCCACGCCCTGGTGCGGCGCGAGATCGAGCGCATTACCGCCGGCAACAACGGCGCGAGCGACAAAGGCTAAGCCGCCATGGCCCCCGATCTCTCGCTCACCATCAACGCTGAACTGACCCGCCGCATCCTGGTCAACTTTCTGCACGACGAGATTCACCGCACCGGCCTCAAGCGCGCCGTGCTGGGCCTCTCGGGCGGCATCGACTCGGCCCTGGCCTGCCTGCTGGCGGCCGAAGCGCTCGGCCCCGAGAACGTGCTGGCCGTGCGCATGCCCTATGCCACCTCGTCGCCCGAGTCGCTGGCGCACGCGCAGTTAGTGATCGACCAGACCGGCGTGCAGGCCGAGACGTTTGAGATCACGGCTATGGTGCAGCCGCTCATCGCCGGCATCCCAGCCGGCGACCCCAAGCGCGGCGGCAACGCCATGGCCCGCGCCCGCATGATTGTGCTCTACGACCGCAGCGCCGCCACCAGCGGCCTGGTGGTCGGCACCGGCAACAAGACCGAAATTCTGCTGGGCTACTCCACGCTCTACGGCGACTCGGCCTCGGCCCTCAACCCGCTGGGCGATTTGTATAAGACGCAGCTCCGCCAACTGGCGCAACTGGTGGGCGTGCCGGCCCCGATTGTCGACAAGGCCCCCTCCGCCGACCTGTGGCTGGGCCAGACCGACGAGGCCGAGCTAGGCTTCACTTATGCCCAGGTGGACCCGCTGCTCTACCTACTGGTCGATCAGCGCTACCGGCTAGAGGAGTGCGTGGAGGCCGGGTTCGAGGCCAAGTTCGTGCAGGCTGTGGCCGAGCGCATCCGCCGCAACCAATTCAAGCGCATGCTGCCGCTCATCGCCAAGCTCAGCAACCGCACCGTCGGTTACGACTTCTTATATCTCCGCGATTGGGGCACCTAGTTGCCCGCGCCGCACCGCCCGTCTTATGAATCGTCCGCCGTTTAGCCAACACTTCACCTCGTTCCGCCACCGCAACTTTCGGCTGCTCTGGTTCGGACAACTGATTTCCTTCTCCGGCTCCATGATGCAGAACGCGGCCATCTTGTGGCACGTCTCGCTGCTGGTGCCGGACAACCAAAAGGGCCTGGCGCTCGGCGCGGTCGGCCTGGTGCGCGTGGTGCCCATCATCATCTGCTCGCTGCTGGGCGGGGTGATGGCCGACGCGCTTGACCGCCGCCGCCTGATGCTGCTCACGCAGACCACGCTGGCCGTCATCGCCGCCGTGCTCACGCTGGTGACCTTGCGCGGCCTGACCTCGCTCTGGCCGCTGTACTTGCTGACCGCCCTGAGCGCCACGGCCTCGGCCTTCGACATGCCCGCCCGCCAGGCGCTCACGCCCACGCTGGTGCCGGTGGAGCACCTGCCCAACGCCATCGGCCTGAACAGCATCATGTTCCAACTGGCCTCGGTGCTCGGCCCCACGCTGGGCGGGCTGCTCATCGCCGCCGGCGACATCGGCTGGGTCTACGCCATCAACGCCGTCTCGTTTCTGGCCGTCATCGTCGCGCTGCTGCTGATGCGCGACGTGCCGCAGATCAGCGCCGCCAACAAGCAGGATGTGTCGCTCAAGGCCATGGGCGACGGGCTGCGCTTTGTGTTCCGCGCCCCGCTCATCCGCTCGACCATGCTGCTCGACTTCTTCGCCACCTTCTTTGCCTCGGCCACCGCCCTGCTGCCGATCTTCGCGCAGGACATTCTGCACGTCGGGCCGCAGGGCTACGGCATTCTGTGGGCGGCCCCGTCCATCGGCGCGGCCATTGCGGCGGTGCTCATGGTGCCGGCCAGCGAGCGCGTGCAGCGGCGCGGCCTGGGGCTGATTTGGGCCATCGTCGCTTACGGCGCGGCGACGATTGTGTTTGGTATTTCGCGTAACTTCTGGCTGACCTTCGCGTGCCTGGCAGTCGTCGGCGCGGCCGATATGGTCAGCACCGTGTTCCGCAACATCATCCGCCAACTGGGCACGCCCGACCACCTGCGCGGCCGCATGACCGGCGTGAACATGATCTTCCTGATGGGCGGGCCGCAGTTGGGCGAGCTAGAGGCCGGGCTGGTGGCCGACCGGCTGGGCGCGCCGTGGTCGGTGATTACGGGCGGCATCGCCTCGCTGCTAGCCACGCTATGGGTGGCGCGCACCACGCCCCACCTGCGCCGCTACCGCCGCGACGATGACGCGCTGGCCGCCGTCCCCGCCAGCGCCGTCCCCGCCAGCGCCGCCCCGGCCCCCAGCCAGCCCGCCCCCGCCGACTAGGCCCCACCATGGAAGGTGTCGTCTCGCTGCTCGACGCGGCCCACGACCAGCAGGTGCGTGCCCTGTGCGCCGAGCTGGCCGGCGCGTTCGGCCTCGGGCTGGAACACCTGCCGCCCTTCCCGCACTTCTCCTACCAGATCGCGCCGACGTATCATCGGGCGGGCGTGCCGGCGGCCCTGGCCGCGTTAGCACAGAGCCAGCCGCCGTTCACTGCCACCACCGCCGGGCTGGCGCTGTTCCCCGGCGCGGAGCCGGTGATCTATCTGCCCCTCGTGCGCACCGCCGCGCTCTCAGCCTTTCATCAACGTGTGTGGGACACGCTGCTGCCGCTGGCCATGGACCCGCCTGCCTACTACCACCCCGACCACTGGGTGCCACACATCACCCTCATCCTGGCCGGCCTCAACGCCGAGCGCACGGCCGAAGCAGTGCGCCGCCTGAGCGCCCGCGATCTATACTGGACCATCCCCATCAACACGCTGTGCTTCGTGGCCCAAGTCGGCGCGGCGCAGGTGATTCAGCACCGCTGCACGCTGGGCAGGTGAGGCGCGTGGTCACCTGAGGCCGCCCTTCACCGTGTCCAGGCGTTAATCACTGCCTCGCCTAGTCTGTCGCTCCGAATAATCTTTCAGCTCGCGGCTGCATCCCCAAGGCTGAAACAGCCGCTCGCCATCGCCCGCCCACCAGATTTGTCACTCCGAACCCCGCCTCAGGTCGCCGGAACTAGCTCACCCTTGGCGCGGGTGAGGAGTCTCGGCCCGATTAAGACGCATCTATGCCCGGCCTCACTACCAACCTTAAAACTTTCCCACCTGCTTTGAAGTAGAACGATTTCCTGTCAGACTATTCCCGAACGTTGGCGCGAACACCAGACGCCCGCGCCGCCCCTTACCAACCGCATCACGCTTGTCCCACATCATCGGCTCCCAGCGCAACAGACGCGACACTCGCGACACTCGCGACACTTCCCGCGTAGCTGATACCCAGCACAACAGACGCGACACTCGCGACACTTCCAGCGCGCCGGCGCACCCGCCTTTCCCTTTAGGCCCCTCAGGCCAACCGTTACAAGTTAAGCGGCGGGCGCGGCGGTCAAGGGCGAATTTGACCAAAAGGCGAGCGGCGGTAGACTGGCGGGATGAGCGAACCTAGCCAAC